>JAZUKS010000026.1:0-13254 GCA_045643405.1 Bacteroidaceae bacterium
TTCACATTCAATATCGCCTCGCCCAAGCAGGTAGGCGAAGTGCTGTTCGACAAGCTGAAAATCGTGGACAAGCCCAAGAAGACGAAGACCGGACAATACGTCACCTCTGAAGACGTGCTCGAAAGTCTGCGTGCCAAGCATCCAATCGTGGAAAAGATACTTGCACACCGAGGGCTGAAGAAGCTCATCGGCACTTACGTGGAGCCGCTTCCGACTCTTATCAACAAACGTACGGGACATATACACACCTCTTTCAACCAGACGGTTACCGCCACGGGAAGATTATCGTCCACAGGTCCGAACCTGCAGAATATCCCTGTGCGAGACGATGATGGCAAAGAGATACGCCGGGCTTTCATCCCCGATGAAGGGTGTCTGTTCTTCTCTGCCGACTATAGCCAGATCGAGCTGCGCATCATGGCCCATCTGAGCGGCGACAAGAATCTTATTGAGGCCTTCCGTATGGGAGAGGACATCCATGCCGCCACAGCTGCCAAGGTGTTCAAGAAAACCATTGCAGAGGTCACACGCGAAGAGCGTTCAAAGGCCAAGACAGCCAACTTCGGCATCATCTACGGCATCTCGGTATTCGGTCTGGCCGAACGTATGGGAGTCAGTCGCGGTGAAGCCAAGGAACTCATCGACAACTACTTCCTCACCTATCCCGATGTGCGTCGCTATATGGACGAAAGCATTGCCAGAGCCCGCGAAAAGGGATATATTGAGACGATCTTCCACCGCAAACGATATCTGCCCGACATCAACAGCCACAATGCCACCGTGCGTGGTTATGCCGAACGCAATGCCATCAATGCCCCCATACAGGGCTCAGCTGCCGACATCATCAAGGTGGCAATGAACGAAATCTATCGACGTTTCCGTCAGGATGGCATCAAGTCGAAGATGATACTGCAGGTACACGACGAACTCAACTTCAGCGTGTATCCCGAGGAGAAAGAGCGTGTAAAGAACATCGTGATAGCTGCCATGCAGAGTGCTGCCACCCTCTCCGTACCCCTTATCGCCGACTTTGGATGGGGCGAAAACTGGCTGAAGGCACATTAGGAGTAATCAAGTGATCAAGTAATCGAGTAATCAAGTTGGGCGAATTTGGGTTAAAGGGCTAAGAGGTTAAGGGGCTAAGCTTTCCCCTTTGGCCTTTCACCTTTTCACCCGATTTTCTTTCCCCTTTGGCCCTTTCACCTTTTCACCCGAATTCAGAGATGAGATATGGAGGTTGAGCGACATCCGTTGAAACCGTTTCTGCCAGAGAATGCCAAAGTGCTATTCCTGGGCAGTTTTCCTCCTCCCAAGAAGAGGTGGAGCATGGAGTTCTACTACCCCAACTATATCAACGACCATTGGCGGATTCTGGGAGAAGTGTTCTTCGGCGATAAGAATCACTTCGTAAATCTTGAGCAGAGGTGCTTCCGAAAAGAGGCTATCGTGGCTTTTCTGCAGGAGAGGGGCATTGCTTACTACGACACTGCCGAGGCTGTCATACGGTTGAAGGAAAATGCCTCAGATGCCTTTCTGGAGGTGGTAGAGGCTACAGATGTACGGGGGTTGCTCTCCAAGCTTCCAAGGTGTAGGGCTCTGATCACGACAGGAGAAAAAGCCTGCGTGACACTATGTGCAACGTTCGGCATTGATACCCTGCCCAAGCCGGGTACCTCTACCCTACTTCCTGCTCAGCTGAATGCTGCCGGAGAGCCTGTACGGCTCTGGCGTTTGCCCAGCTCCTCACGTGCCTATCCCCTCGCCTTCGGTGCAAAGGTGGAAGCCTACCGAGCGATGTTTAAAGAGGTTCTCCTTTGACAAAAACGTGGTTTTAAGGATACCTTTTCAGATAAAACAAAAAGGACTTTTCTTCGATAAAATGGACAAAAACGAAAAAAGTGACTTTGGCGATGCAGTATTTTCAGGGCATTTGCGTTGTATGATAAAAGCAATTAAACGAACAGAACAATGAAGAAAGGCAGCAATAAACAGCGTCTCATCAGTCGTCTGGCACAGGCCATATTGGCTATGGTGGGTGTGAGCAGCATGACATCGTGCTTCATGGCGATGTATGGTTGTCCGACACAGGACTACACCGTCAAGGGCACAGTAACCGACGAGGAGGGTAAACCCATCAAGGGCATCCAGGTGATGGTCAACCACAACCGCGACACACTCTATACGGATGCCAATGGCAAATGGTGTTCCAAACTGTACGAAGGGGGTGATCCTTGGGGAGAAATGGTTGTCTTTTCGGATGTAGACGGTCCCCTGAATGGAGGAAGGTTCATGACAAGTTGCGCAGATGTATCAGAGATGGAAAGCCATCAGCTGAAAAAGGGGCATGGCTGGTACGAAGGTGAGTTTGAATACACCGACTATCGTCATCTCACTCATGTACAAAGCGATACACTCGACCTCGAACGCATTGCCGAACAAGTAATCGGACGGGAATGGACCAACGAAGATGAAAAGTTACTCTACATGCTGCGTTTCTTCTGCTCCGAAGAAGAGGAAGAGCAGTATTGTATGCTGTATAAAGCGTGGCAGGAGGCTGTGCAAGCAGATTCAACGGCAAGCATTGCCTCCTATCCTGCGAAGTGGCTCGAAGGTGCTGCGTGGGAGGCACTGCATAGCTTCGTCATGGAGCACGGCAGTCGCTGCTATGCACTGACGGTGTTGGAACTTCCACGTTATGAGGGAGCAGACCGCCTGCTGCCGGGCATTGCCATGGTGAACCTCATCCTGCCCGAGCATCAGGCTATTGTGGATATGGTGAGTGAACAGTTAGACGCCACACAGCCCGTCAACGAGCAGCCTACTGCCGACAGCAACCTCATCCGCATAGCGAAAGCCCTTATACGTATTGGCTTTGCTATGACATCGTTGGATTAAGCAGAGTAGGGGAGTATTACCTCGCGACTGACGGCAAATCAAGTTTGATGTACTTGGTTTGCCGTCCGTCGCTTTTATTTGTTCAAGGTGAAGGTGGATTTTCCACGAAGATCCACAAGGCCACCTTCAGTCTGTCCATCAGGGGTGGTCTTCTCTACCCATCCCACACCGTGATTGAAATTGTAGGCATAGGAATAAGCAGGACGAATGCGTTCCTTGCCACGCTGGTCGATATAACCCCATAGACTGTCACGACGCACTACTGCCATCCCTTCGGCATAATTCCAGGCTGCATCATAGGTGGGTTTGACTATGATCCTTCCTGCCGTGTTGATGTAGCCCCATTTACCAGACGTGCAGACAGCAGCACGGTCTTCGGAGAAGTCCCAAGCACTGTCATATTCAAAGTCGGAAACAAGTTGTCCATCCGTGTCAATATAGCCCCACTTTCCTTCTTTTCGCACAGCAGCACGGTTACAGGCAAATGTTTGCGCTTCAATATATTGCGGTGGTATCACCTCACGTCCTTCAATATCAATGTAACCTTTGTAAGGACCACGTTTCACTAATGCCCGACCACACGAAAAAGATTCGGCATCATCGTAGAGTGGAGGAATTACGACACGTCCTTCCTTGTCGGCAAAGCCATACTTCTTACCCTTGCGGATGAGGGCCAGCCCTTCGGAAAAACTCCCCACATAGTCAAGGCTGTCATCAGCGAGGAACAGTTCGTGTCCATCAGGAGTGACGAAGCCACCCCGCTCGTCTTCGCTGATGATAAAGGCAAGGCCATTAGAGAAGTTTCCCGCCCTGCGGTAGTGCGGTGCTATCACGGACTGTCCCTGTGGGTTGAGGTATCCCCATGCCATCACCGTGTCACCCTGTTCGCTCACAGTTTCAGCACAATATGCAGCAAGGCCTTCGGAAAAGTCAGCGATGTAGTCGTAGCAGAGCGGAATCACCACACGTCCCGTCCGGTCAATGCAACCCCAGCGGAACTCCTTGCACACACGTGCCATACCCTCAAAGAACGGGCTCACCACATCATACCGTGCAGGCACTACCTCATGTCCTTCCCTATCGATATAGCCCCAGAGGTCATCGTGACTGACATACGCCATACCCTCCATAAAAAGCCCAAAAGCATCACAGCCCTCCAGCGCACGGGCAAGAGTGGGAGTGATGCGCACCGTCCAAGGATCATTGTCAAGCTGATGCAGCGAGACACAAGAGATGAAGACAATCTCCACGCAAAGAAAAAGAAAAAGGTATTTAGCATGCATAAAAAGCGTACATATTAAGATTGTACGCAAATGTAAAGGTTTTCAGGTAGAATGAAAAGAGAAACGCTGAAAAAAACGCATTGGATTCTTAACAACTAATAAAAAACCCTCCCGCTCAGCTAGGGCAATAACTGGCTTGAAGCACGCTGACGAAAGAAAAACGGACTATGCCGTGTGTTTACACTAACCGCCCGATTTGCGTCCACGGAATAAGTGCACAATCGGAGGTTTGCATGGGGGCTGACCCAGCATAGACGACTACACAGTTGTCAGGGGTGTTTCCAGACATCTGCGACCAGAAGCGTAATCCTTTGACGTAATCTGTAGAGAATGTCTGTCCAGACTTGATTTCAATGGCCGTCTGCACTCCATTTCTTGTACGAAGAAGGTCAATTTCATTGCCATTACTGTCTCGCCAGAAACTCAATTGCGGCAAACAACCACTATTATATTCTGACTTGAGCATCTCATTGACTACCAGATTCTCAAACAATCCACCTTTGAGATAATGAGAAGATAGTTGTTTTGTCGAAGCTATTTCCAATAGATTGCAAGCAAGCCCCGTATCACAGAAATAAAGCTTGGGTGTCTTCACCAATCTCTTAGAAAAATTATTGTAATCCGGTCGAAGAAAATGGACTACAAAACTTGCTTCGAGCACGGAAAGCCAAGCTTTCGCTGTAGGCACCGAAATTCCGCAGTCATTGGCAAGCGAAGCCATATTGAGCAGCTGCCCCACACGTCCGGCACACAATTTAAGGAAACGCGTGAACGTAGAAAGATCGGATATGTTCTTCAGCATTCTCACATCCCTTTCAACGTATGTCTTGATATAATTTGAATAGTATGTAACAGGTGAAATCTGTTTGTCATACACTCTTGGCAATGCACCTTTGAAGATTTCCTCTTCCACGCTCTTTGGGCAGATGCCCCCCACCATCATCTCTTGATGAGAAAAAGGCAACAAGGTAAGCATACCAGCGCGACCAGCCAACGACTGATCAACAGCGTCCATAAGCAACATGTTCTGCGAACCCGTCAGAATATACATTCCTTCTTCACCCACATTATCGCTATGAGTCTGCAGATAGGAAAGCAGTTCGGGAACACGTTGAACTTCGTCAATAATCACCCTGTCAGGATAAGTTGCAATGAAGCCTCGCGGATCCTGTCGGGCAAACTCACGGTTATCTAATTCTTCCAAAGAGACGTAATCATAATCAGGGAACAATGTTTTCGTCAATGTGGTTTTCCCAGATTGTCTCGGACCAGTTATCACAACAAATGGATACTTAACTGCAAGTTCTTTAGTTATTTGCGAAATCTGTCTTTGTACCATTTTTATGTAATTTTAAAATTGAATTTTAATTTTGCATACAAAAGTACATCATTTTTTGATATACACAAATAATATTCCTTAGAAAATCAGAAAAACATCCCCACATTCATTTCGATGAAAGAAAATGTGAGATGGATGCCCTCCCGCTCAAAGTGCGACGAGAAGGGAGGTGTTGACGTCGCCATCAGCCAGACTGCGGCAGCAGACGGAACTGTCTGCGGCGAGAGCTGAGACGGTGCGCGAGGGGGTGGAGGAGGAATGAGGCATCAAATAGCCCACCACGAATCCCAAAAAGACGGCCGCCACCAGCCAAGCAGGAGAGAGATGACGACGTTCGGAAGCGGGAAGGGTGGGGGAGGGTGTCGGCTCCTCCTGAGGAATGTCGAGTATGGGGAGGGTGAGCTGTTCATCCTCCTCGGCCACAGCTTCTCTAAGGAGGTCGAAGAACTCCTTGTTCTGTGTTTCAAGACGAAAAAGATCGGGGGCAGCAGCGTGGTCTGCGGCAGAAGCTTCCTCCACGATGTTCGGATGGGTTTCGGGGACGCGGAAAGCAACCTCCACCTCATTACTCCATACATCGTAGGCATTCTCCTTACGCTTATCTTCTTTCTTGGTAATCTCTCTCATAGTTATGTCGTATTATTCGTTAATCATTATCATTCAGCTCCTTTCGCACGGCATTGAGGGCGTTGAAGAGGCGAGATTTAACGGTTCCTTCGGGAATGGCAAGGATAGCAGCCACATCAGCGAGTGAAAGGTCCTCCTCATAACGCAGTATGAAAGCTTCGCGCTGCCCTGCGGGAAGGTGCTGCACGGCTTGACGTATCAGGGCTTTCTGCTCCTTTCGTTCAAGGTCCTGGACAGGGTCCGTGCAGGGTTCGGAGCGTTGGGAGAGTGCTTCCTCGCAACTCCTCACAGCATTCTGATGGCGGTATTCATTCTTGCAGAGATTATAGGCAATGGTGAAGAGCCACGTCTCGAACGAACTGTCGGCGTTGTACTCCCCGCGATGCTTCCAGATGCGGAGAAACAGCTCCTGCGTGAGATCATCGGCGAGCGCCTCATCGTAGTCCATCATACGGAGGAAGAAGCCCTTTGCCCTCCGTCCATGACGCTGATAGAGTGCCTCGAAGGATGCCCTGTCCAGTCCCCTCCCCTTGGCGGGAGAGGAAGAGGAGGGGAGGATGTCAGCGTGCAATCTCTTCATAGTACGCTTGACGTTCGTCGTCGGTGAGATTGGGAGTACGGTCCACGATGCGTTTCATCATACGGTGCAGCGCCCGGTAATGCCGTTTGTCATCCGTCTGGTCATACCAGTCAAGGAGACTCTTGAAACAAGGGATATAGTTGAGGTTCAGCTTGTAAGCCGAAGCCCTGTAGGTTTCGGGCGAGAAGGTTTCCCAAAGGTAATCGGTGAGGTAACGCTCCTCGTAGTTGAGGCGTTTGGCCGAGAGGTTGTCGTAGCGCTGTTCGCTGTAACGATAGACAAGTCCTTCGGAATAGAGCTTGTCGGTGAAGGAGGGAAGATTCATCACGACAGCACTGAAATAGACCGGTCGTCCCGTCTCGCTGATAATCCGACTGTAAGCCTTCTCTTCCCAATCTTTCGCGTCTTGCTCGGAATAGATTTCTGGTTCGGGTAGCTCGCTAATGCCCAGTTCACCGCAGAGTGTTTTGCGGTAGCTGGCAGAGAAGAGCAGTCCGCAGCACACCACATTCTTGTCCTTGAATAGTCCCTTGGCATACTGGAGCATGAGGCAGGCATACGTGGGCACATCGCCGTTGACGAAGAGGACGGCATTGTCGTCAAGTCCCACCAGCACATTATAGAAATAGTTGAGCAGGGTGGGAGAGAACTGTCCGCTCTCGTACCAGCGGGTGAGGATGTCGGTGAGTAGAGTCTCATCGCTCGTACGAAGGAGCCATGCCACATAGTCGGGATAGGAGGCGACACGGTCTGGACGCATCTGGATGGCTTCTGCCATGTGAACATCGCCCTCGCGAAGGCCATAAACACCCTTGCACCAATAGTCTATGATGTAGTCGGAGTAGGAGTCGGGAGTCTTGGCGTGTACCTCGTCGGCAAGGGCGAGGAGCGCATCGCGGTCCACCTGCTCATCGGCAAACATCATGCGGTAGCGGGTAGCATGCCAAAGGTTTATCCAAGCCTCATCATCGGCAGGAGTGCGGTTCACCTCTGCCCTCCAGAGACGTTCCTGGATGGCATACCACTCGGCAGGATGTTGCTCCTTCGTAAAGGAGACGATAGGTTGGGGAGTGGCATCATCCGCCACAGCCATCTTCCTTTCGGCAGCGTCAGCGGTCAGGATGCACGTCAGACAAAAGGCAAACAGGGCAATACAATATCTTTTCATAAGAATCATTTTATACATTTCTTTATTCGGATAAACAAACACATTTCTCGAAGCGCTTCATCAATGCATACACCCCAGACGCGAAAAGGTTCATTTCACCTCCCGAAAAAAGTACTACAAAGTAACAGATTGTTTTCCGCTCTTCAAAATATCGGACAAAAAAGTTTAGAGCGAAGCAAAGGCTCTCCACAAAATAATTGTCTCGCTTTTGGATATGTAGGAAGGATCTGTTATCTTTGCATCAAGAAACTGTTAAATATGTACACACCTCCGTTCACCATCAGTGCAGAGGCAATCAATAAGATTGCCGAAATATCCAGCCTCATCGAGCGGTATGCCATTCGTCTTGAGCAGGAAGATGGACTGCGTCTCCGCAGAGTGAACCGGATTCGCACCATTCACAGCTCACTGGCTATAGAGGGAAATACGCTCTCCGAAGATGAAGTACGTGACATCATTGAGGGAAAGACCATCGTTGCACCTCTGCGCGAGATACAAGAGGTGAAGAATGCCATCAAGACCTACGAGATGTACCCCATGCTTGATGCATTCAACGAGAAAGACCTTCTGAGGGCACACGGACAGATGATGGAAGCTATCATCGACCAGGCTGGCAGCTATCGTAGTGGAGGGGTAGGCGTGTTTTCAGAGAAGGGACTTGTCCACATGGCTCCACCAGCAGAGAGAGTTCCCCAATTGATGAATGATTTGTTCGACTGGCTACGTCACAGCAAAGACCACCTGTTGATACGCTCCTGCGTATTCCACTACGAGTTTGAGTTCATCCATCCATTCGCAGATGGCAATGGCCGGATGGGAAGGCTGTGGCAGTCGCTCATCCTCGGCAAACTACATCCACTCTTCGAGCATCTGCCGGTAGAGAATATGGTGTTCTCAAACCAGCAAGCCTATTACGATGCCATCACAGCAAGCAGCAAGGCAGGAAATTCCGGTCCATTCATTGACTTCATGCTTGGAGAAATACTTGAAACACTGCGCATTCATCAAGGAGAAGAACTGAAAACAGTTCCTAATAAAGTTCCTAATAAAGTTCCTAATAAATTGAAGCAAGCCTTCCCGGATATTTCCGATGCAACGTGGAAAATCTACGCCTTTATTATATCAAATCCCGACGCTTCAAACTCTACGATAGCAACTGAAATAGGCATCACAGACAGAATGGTCAGAAAGCACATTGCCACATTGAAGGCTGCCGGCCTCATCGTACGCGAAGGCAGCAACAAAGCGGGCCATTGGCGCATCGTGAAGTAACATAATTATCCAAGAAATACAACTATAAACACCTTATGAGTTTGTTCCTCCTCCTCATCTGCGCCATTATTCTCGGCATTTTATCTTTGCTGATCGGGATGCTTTGCTGTTTTTGGGGCAAAAGGTACGCTGGGCGCAAGAATGTAAAAGTAAGATTGTGGGCTTGGGCGCTGGCACCAGAAGTCATTCTGTTCAGCTTTGCAGCCGTATTCTTCGTTGAAAACCTGGCATACGGAATCGTGACAGATACCGATCCCGGCATAGGAGACTACAGATGTGTCAACATCAACAAAAAGTACCATCTCTACTACATAAATTCATCCCCTTGGTCCATAGGAGAAAGAGACGATAAGGAACCCCTGTTCGGACGTGTAAAAGAGATTCTTCCACAAGAAGATACCATAGCATTTGCCCGCAGCATATACAACCGCGAGACAAAGACGCAATACTACTGCCTTACACAACTGAATGCCGACAAGGTGGAATATGCCACTATTGATTCGGCTGCTACAACCGACGTCCTGTGGGACAAGTACACCCAATCACGAAACATCGATAAAGCGGATGTGCAGACTTGCCAGAAATTCTATTGGAAATCCCGATGGCCTTTCTTCTTCGGCTTCGCCATCCTCGACCTACTCATAGTCATCTATCTCATCCGAAAATTCTGGAGACGCGTATTGCTGATAGAAGATAGGCAGTCTGCATAAGATGCATAAGATGCATAACTTATTTTTAAACTTTTCACGCGTGCGAAAGTTGATGATGGAGGAAGAAGCATTTCAGAAAAGTTTTAAAAAAACCTTTGCATCTTATGCAACCTTTGCAAATCCTATTCATAGATACTTCTCGATGCGTTTTCTCCTTGCATAAGATAGTGCAAAGGAAGGAATGCACACTTCATCTTATGCACTCCCAAATGCCCATTTCGTTGCATCGGTTCGCGGAGTCAATGCAGTGATTTACAAAACGATGACAACGATTTCACCGTTTTCTAGTGCATTTCGACTTTTCCATCAAATTTTATTTTTAAAAAGCCTTATTTCGTCTTTTATAGGCAAATGGTTTTCGCAAAAACCGCATTTCTTGCACACCAATTTGAAAACCACGCACACCATTTCTGAAACCTTGCACACCGTTTTCCGACACAAATGGATGAAACGACACCTTTTCCAAAACTTTCGAAATCATTTCCAACGTTTTCAAACGAAGAACGAACGTTTTCGAAATCCCGTAAAGTCAAGCTTTTTCAACAACCAACAAGCCATTCCACAAAAGTCAACAACCAACATAACGGGATCAACAACCATTATAACGGTAGACTCAACCATTATAACGGTAGTAACAAATAAATCCGCCAAGTTTAACGATACGGATTTATTGTTTAACTCTACGACGCGGAAGTTAAACTCTGCGGATTCATTGTTTAACTCCGTCAAATTCTTTCGCACAAATCACACCATCCATTGTCCATTCCGCAGTATGGATTGCACAAGCAATCATAGAGAAAAAGGCTATCATGAGTGTACCCATTGAACGGACAAAGAATGTGTAAAACAGAAAAAAACGAAACAAAGAGCATTTTTTTTCAAAGCTATGCCCTAATTAGACACACCCTTGATGTAAATTTGCATTCGAAATGGATAAAACGGTACGACTATGGCAATAAATCAAATCAACAAGTATGTGTGGCTGGTAAATACCATCTATCGGGCAAAGAAGATTTCTTTCGAGGACATCAACCGGAAATGGTTGGCCAATGTAGAGCTCAGCGAAGGCATCGAGCTACCTCTGCGCACCTTCCACAAATGGCGCATTGCTGTGGAAGAGACTTTCGGGCTGATCATTGAGAATGAGAAACGAGGTGATTTCCGTTACTATATCGTGAACGAGGAGGAGGTTTCCAGTCAGGGAATGTTATCGTGGATGATCAACACCATCAGCACGAGCAACCTCCTACTGGAGAACAAGAGCTTGAACGACAGGATCCTTCTTGAATATGTCCCTTCCGGCCAGGAATACCTTCAGCCGATTCTTGATGCCATGAAGAAGAGCTGTCTGATCCATTTCACCTATTATAATTATTGGAGGAATGACTACCGACAACATTGTGTGGAGCCCTATTGTGTGAAGCTGTTCCGTCAAAGATGGTATCTCGTGGGCAAGATGCTAGGGGCTAATACCATCTTGGTGTATTCACTTGACAGAATGAGCGAGTTCAGAATGTCGGAGCGCACCTTCAGCTACCCCGATGATTTCTCCCCCGAACTGTTCTTCCGCAACTGCTTCGGCATCATAGCAGGCGATGGCACTGACACGGAGCATGTCGTACTGAAGGTCAGCGCCGGGCAGGCAAACTATCTGAGGGACCTCCCTCTGCACAGCTCACAGGAAGAAACCGAGCAGAACAGTGAATACAGCATCTTTGAACTGAACATACGTCCGACATTCGACTTCCAGCAAGAAATACTCTTGAATGGCGAGGATATGGAAGTGCTTCAACCCAAATGGCTTCGCGAAGAGATAGCCGGTAAGATCAAAAGAATGTGCAACAAATACTACCAGGAGGACAAGCAATGAAAGACTTTGCCGCCATAGACTTTGAGACAGCCAACTGCGAGCGTAGCAGCGTCTGCAGTGTAGGCATTGTCATCGTCCGCGATGGCGAGGTGGCTGACACGTTCTATTCGCTCATCCACCCCGCGCCGGACTACTACAACTACTGGTGCACGCAGGTACACGGGCTCACCCCTGCCGATACAGACGATGCCCCGGTCTTCCCCGAAGTCTGGAAGAAAGTCGCCCCCCTCATCGAAGGCCTTCCCCTCGTGGCTCACAACAAAGCCTTCGACGAGAGCTGCCTGAAAGCCGTCTTCCGCGTCTATCAGATGGACTATCCCGACTACGAGTTCCACTGCACCCTGCTCCAGTCGCGCAAGATCTGGCCCACCGGCCACCACAACCTTGACATCATCGCCGAGCGCTGCGGCTACAGCTTAACGAATCACCATCATGCCCTCGCCGACGCAGAAGCCTGTGCGGCAATAGCACTTGAGATACTGTAACAAATGCGATAGAAATTATTACCAACCAATACATGAACACCTTTATTTCTGACTCAGCACATTTCTCCCAAGTCATCGAGCGTGCCATGAAAGCCAAACACACGCTTTGGATTGGCACAGCTGACATCAAGGATTTGTACGTCACTCAGGGCAAGATTGAGAAGCCTTTTCTCGGAGTACTGGCCGGACTGATCGGCAAGGGGGTGGAGGTGCGGCTCATCCACGCCAAGGAGCCGGGGCAGCCCTTTCGCGAAGATTTCGACCGATATAAGCAGCTAGCTGAAGGCTTGGAGCGAGTTCTTTGTCCGCGTGTGCATTTCAAGATCATCGTCATCGACTGTCAGACGGCATACATCGGAAGTGCAAACCTGACTGGAGCAGGCATGGGCATGAAATCACCCAACCGCCGGAACTTCGAGGCAGGCATACTGACCGACGAGCCAGAAATCGTCGAAGTTGCGATGGAAGAGTTCGACAAAGTATGGCGAGGAGAGATGTGCAAAAAATGTCAGCGAAAGCAATATTGCGGCGACCCCATTGTAAGCAAATGAAAAATAGCAAAAAGTTGGGTCTTCCGACATTTGGAGTGATAGGCCATTTTACATGTCTTTATCGTAGTAATAGATTTATTCTCTAAACTCCATTTTATTAGGGTTTTGCACGCAAAGCATCCAGAAGGTATGGATTCGTAGCTCAATTATGATTCTACTAAAACTCTACAATTGAGAATCAAAGAATTACCTATCGTCCTTAGCTGTACATCATCATGCTTACTATTGATATAATGCAAGTTATGTCCATCACTCCAAATTCCTGAAGAGCCAAAAAGTTCGACTCTGATGTGGCACATTACGTTTTCCTTCGTATATTTGCAGCGTTTCACAAAGAATGAATTATTAAACTGTTTATAATATAAATTATTATGAATACGAATGTTAAACTTGCAGATTTTCTTAATATAACAAATCTAAGGGATTACAAAGTTCACTTGGCATGTAATGATGGCGATAACGAACCGCTTGACT
>JAZUKS010000027.1:0-12816 GCA_045643405.1 Bacteroidaceae bacterium
AGCGGAGTCATAGCAGACTCATAGCGGAGTTTCAACAGAACTTTAGCTTTGTTTCAGCTCTGGAAAAGCAAACCTGAGAAAGAACGCCTGTCACTTTTTTCTTGTGACATGCAAATTTAGCAAGAAAATACACAAGAAAAAAACGGGTACAAATACCCCCCCCGGGTACAACCGGGTACAAAGGCGGGTACAAACACTTTTTTGTACCCGAAAACGTGATTTTTGCTTTTTATGCCGTTTGTTCTCTTGGGAATTCGCGTTTGCCAAAGGCAAAAACACGGAACCAAACAGCCAAAGTACTGAGTTGCCTTGTTTTCTGCCCTAAACGTATATTTTCTACACCTGAACATTAAAAAAATCCACAAAAATCATCTGTCAGACAGAAAAATTCACTAACTTTGTCATCGGATACTGAGCGAAATACCTTTATCTATTTTGTCTTTTGCTATCACAAAGTAACCAAGAATTTTACTAATTACCCAATACTCAACTGTCGGACTCACGTTGATGTTGCATATAACATATAAAATATCATGAAAACTATAGCTTTGGTTATCATATTGGCGCTATGCCCAGCATTGCTGGTGCATGCTGATGGTAATGAAAATGAGAATGAGCAGAAGGTAGCGGTGAGAATGAACCGCGTCAAGCATCCTGTGACCAAGAAATGGGGATATGCCTTCAAGGAGCAGAACATCAATAGTCCGCTACATGGCATTGTAGCGACGAGCATCAATGTACTTGGCGCGGGGTCTGCTCTGCTGAGCAAAAAGGAGTCGGAGTTGATAGACTGGGCTGTACCGTCACAATATGATGAGGTAGCGTCTGGATTTACGGATGGACTTGCAGAGGTCGTAATTGGCGACAAGTTAGGCTTTATCAACATTTACAACTGCTTTATCATTCCTCCCATCTATGACAAGACCAGCAACCTTGATGGTTTCTGTGACGGACTGGCTGCTGTGTGCAAGGATGGCAAGTGGGGGTACATCAACCGTACAGGCAGGTATCTCATCCCTGCGGAGTATGATGATGCGGAATCGTTTGGAAAACACCATGTTGCAATGGTAAAGAAAGGAGACAAGTGGGGCGCAATTGACCTTGACGGAAATGTGGTCGTCCCATTTGAATATAGCAACAAGACCATGATGACCCTGCCCCTGAAGAACAAGTCGTACAAGGAGGGAGTGGAAAAGGTGGAACAGCGGTATGCTGCTAACGAATATGCAGAACGTATCAAGGAGATAAATTCTCTTGCGTTGCCCATGGCTAAACAGGCAGCAGTTACTGCAAAGCCAGCCCAGCCAGCCCCAAAGAGTAAGGGAAAGGGGAAAGGAAAGACTACTACAGCGACCAAGCCTGCGACTTCTTCAGTTCCTGCCCGTCCAAAGGAACTGGATCTGTATCGCCAGCAGGACGACTTGACCTATAGAGAGGTGAAGGAGAATGGTTTGCTTGGCATTAAGGATAACTACGGGCGTTGGATTGTACCTCCGCTTTTCTCTTCTATTACGCATGACAAGGATGACCAATGCTTCATTGTGTGCCGTGACAGCCTGTACGGTTGTTATCTGTGGAATGGTGCGCGTCTTATCAATACTTATTTCGACTCGATGTCAGAGTTCAAGAATGGCAGGTCGCATGTGTCCTCGTATGATGTTCATGGATACATAGACTTAGATGGAAATTTGAGTTCCGACTTCATCTCCGACCTTGCGAACAAGGGTAAAAGTGAAGAGACTCTGAGCGCAGCTAAGGCTCATACTATATACGAAAGATGCACCGACATCAGTCCAGACTATGCTCTGGCATACAACAACATGGGCATTCTGGATTTGAGGGCTCACGACTATAATAAGGGCATAAAGAACCTAAAGATTGCCATTGACCTCGAGCCTGGCAATGAGGTGTATGTGAAGAATCTGGAGATTGCAAAGAAAGACAGAAAGGAACGTCGTTCGCGCCGCCTCAACATGGGGCTGACTATTGCCACGGCTGTCATTTCGTTGGGATGTACGGCATACTCCACATATTCAGCTATTTCTGGCAACTCCTACTCTTCCGGCGGATATACTTCATCCAGTGGCATTTCCTCCGGAGGCGGTGGTGGCAATAACACTTGCGGTGCTTGTCGTGGTTCGGGTGTATGCAAGGTGTGTGGCGGCTCGGGACAGGGTGCTCGTACTGCTTCAGGAACTAATGTACATGTGAACTGTCCTTCGTGTCATGGTTCGAAGGTTTGTAAGTACTGCCACGGTCGCAAGTCGAGCTATAGCGGTGGTGCGACGGGAGCAACTTGTAGTGATTGCCATGGTGCGGGCAAGTGTTATGAATGTAATGGCACAGGCTCGGCTAATGGCAGCACATGTTGGCGATGCAACGGAAGCAGACAATGCAAAGCTTGTGGCGGTAAGGGCAAGAAGTAGTTTGGGAACACCCCAAGCTGGAAAACTCACTCTATCACGTGATTGCAAATTCCATTCACCTCGACATCCCCTCTATTGATTGCTGTTTTCTGGCAGATATTGCACGCCGTATGGGATAGACTGCATCTCACCTACGTAAGGCTACAAGAAATATTGCTGTTTTATAATGTATTTTACATAGAAGTATAGATTTTCAAAACATAAACATGAAGTCATAACCTCCGGGCTTTGACGATACGAAACAGACAGTAAAAGCAAACAGAAGAACGGTGCACCATGCGTGCAGCCACTTCACCGATTCGTATTAATCAATTCAAATTATTAACATGAAGGTGATGTAGAGTCCGTTCGACACTTTATCATATGCTTGAGCAAACAGCTCTTGTTCTCTTCTTACGAAAACGACCAAGGGTCACGTTCCGTTTAGGGCGTGAGCTTCTCCGCACTTTATCCAGTCGAAAGATTACATGGTCGTGCCAGAGAAGAAGGATAAGCGTCGGGATGTTCGCACTCCTTCCAATTTTTTCTTCAACAAAATGAAAAGAAACAAACTTTGGAGCATTTTGACGATGTTCGTACTAATGTTTGGTATTACAATCGTATTCTCTGGATGTGGAAGCGATGATGATCTGGCCAATAGTGGCAATATTGGTAACGGAAAGCCAAGAAAAGATTATGGTTACTTGAAAAATGGTAAACGTTTGGCTAAGATGGCGGGTTATACGTTTCAATATAGCGAAGAGGGGGTGATTAAGGTGGCATCAGATGGGTATTACACCTATACCTTTGCCGATGATCTTTCCACTGTGACAAAGAGAAGGGCTAATGGTGCTGTGGTTGAGTATGCCCTGTACTACAATAAAGATGGCAATGTCAGTGCCATGGGTAATGTCGCTACCAATGATGCAGATACAAAGAATATAACTTGTACTTTATTGTATCAGAATGGTGTATGTATAGGCACAAAAAATGCAGATGCCAAGACAATAGAGCTGGATGGCGTTAAGTACACTCAAGGATGCTATTGGCTTGATGGTTGCCCGGTCTATCATCTGAAGTGGAGTTCAACTAGTGCAACGTTACGAAAGTTCGAATGCAAAACGGACAATCCACTTCGACAGAATAGTTATGTTCTTGCCCTTAAGTTGTGGGGCGAAACAGATGTACGAAGTATATTGCAGGTACTTGGTTTCCTTGGTGATGGCCCTGCCAAATTCATTACGAATGATGATAGGACAGAATGGAGAAGTAGTGATGATGGTAATACTTACACATTTAATAGTGGGATGACGGGGGAACTACATAACTATACATATGGTTACAACATGGAAAACGACATGTTAATGTTAGAATATTGTAGGGAACTTCAAGATCCTAAATGGAAAAGCAATTATTACGAATATTCATATGAGTGATACCATTAGGATGCGTATTTAGTGTCCTATTTGCAAAACCGCAGTAATTATAATTCATTCTGTAAGCACCAATTCTCAAACGAGTTTATGATTGACTCCGAGAATCTGATGCTTGCAGATGTAGTTACATCTCTCATAATGAGATGTTTTTATAACCCAAATTGTCACTTTAACCACGTATTCGTTATAAGAATATAAGGATAATTGGGACGGTTACTTTATCCATCTACCTCTTCAAGACCAAATTGACTGGGGTATTGTATAGCATGATCATCTTTGAAACCATTTACTCTTCGTTCGATGTTCGCTTTAGGTTCACTCACAGTACACTCACAGTTGTTCACGGATTTGTGAGCGCACATAGAGTGCACATAGAGTGAAACGTGAAGGAAGATTGAAGAAAACCCGAAGGAATGGAAGGGCACGGAAGGGGGATGAAGGGTATTCACTTCTTGCCCGACCACTTTTTGCACAGGTCGTCCCAGCGATGGTTAAAACGCCATAGGAAAGGATGACAACCGGGGCAGTCGCGCTCCGAAGTCTTCTTATGGAATGACTGATGGTAGGACAACTGGTAGTCGAGCATACGGGGATCCTCGTTGTCGAGGTGCACAAAGCAGAAACAAAGAAAGGTGACGAAGGCCACGAAGAGGGCCAAGACGGAAAGCCAAAGCAGTTTTCGGCGGAAGTTTTGCATAATCCTGAAACAATGTAATGATTAAAATGCAAGAAGGCAGGGTTTTACCACCACCCTTATCTAAATTCGGAGGCAAAATTACACAAAAGTAGGCAAGTAGCAAACTTTGAACAGAAAAAACTTTGTAAATTGACATATTAAACGTAATTTTGCATCGAATTTCAATAATACAAATAAAAAGGAAAATGACAGAACTGGAGTTGAAGTATGGTTGCAACCCCAACCAAAAACCTTCTCGTATTTACATGGAAGAGGGCGAGTTGCCCCTCGAAGTACTTAACGGCCGTCCCGGCTACATCAACTTCCTCGATGCCCTGAACAGCTGGCAGTTGGTAAAGGAGTTGAAGGCTGCCACTGGCCTGCCTGCAGCTGCAAGCTTCAAGCACGTAAGTCCTGCCGGCGCTGCCGTAGGCTTGCCTCTGAGCGACACCTTGAAGAAGGTTTATTTCGTTGACGATGCTCCCCTGCCCCTCACCCCCATTGCATCGGCATACGCCCGTGCCCGTGGTGCCGACCGTATGGGTAGCTACGGCGACTTCATCGCCCTCAGCGACGAGTGCGACGAGGCTACAGCCCGCCTCATCAACCGCGAGGTAAGCGACGGTGTGATTGCTCCCAGCTACAGCCCCGAGGCCCTTGAGGTGCTGAAGGCAAAGCGCAAGGGTACCTACAACGTCATCAAGATTGACCCCAACTACAAGCCCGCACCCGTAGAGCGCAAGCAGTGCTTTGGTGTGACTTTTGAGCAGGGCCGCAACGAGATCAACCTTGCCGACGATGCATTGTTCGCTAACATCCCCACTCAGAACAAGACTTTCACCGAGGCTGCTAAGCGCGACCTCATCATCAGCCTCATCACCCTGAAGTACACACAGTCAAACTCTGTATGCTACGTTAAGGACGGCCAGGCTATCGGTATTGGCGCTGGTCAGCAGAGCCGTATCCACTGCACCCGTCTAGCTGGTCAGAAGGCCGACATCTGGTGGTTGCGTCAGCACCCCAAGGTAATGGCACTTCCTTTCGTTCCCGGCATCCGTCGTGCTGACCGCGACAACACCATCGACATCTACATTGGTCCCGAGCACGATGACGTGCTGCGTGATGGCGAGTGGCAGAAGTTCTTCACCGAGAAGCCCGAGGTGCTTACCGAACAGGAGAAGGCTGACTGGATTGCCAAGAACACCGAGGTTGCCTTGGGTAGCGACGCATTCTTCCCCTTCGGCGACAACATCGAGCGTGCTCACAAGAGTGGCGTTCAGTATGTAGCCCAGGCTGGTGGAAGCGTACGCGATGACCATGTTATCGATACCTGCGACAAGTATGGCATTGCCATGACCTTCACTGGTGTGCGTCTGTTCCATCATTAATTCCAGAAGACAGGAGGCAATGGCAAATTTCGGAGGAGACGACATTGATGCAGTCATCCTTGGCGGAATCACTTTCAAGGGAGGTCCGAAAGGCCCCAAGAAAGAAGACAACAAGGTGAAGACCAAAGCCAAGAAGAAGCAGTACATCACCGGTGCACACGGAAGCGGTTCTGCCAAGAAGAAGGCAGAAATACGCACAAAACGTGCCAACCGACACAAGAACGGATAGGGAGAACCTCCCTCGCCATATCGCCTGCACCCTTACCGGTGCAGGCGTTTTTTATTGCCCGTTGATTGTTGACTGCCGTCTGTTGACCGTAGTCAACTAAACATGATACCGTTTATGTTGCGACCAGTTTTTATTGTCTCCCTACGAGCAGAATAAAACTGGTCGCATTGCTTGTAGGTACAAGTGCCGTCAACATGAATGCGACCGACACCGCATTGCTCCAACACCCAACGATTGGCGTCAAAAAGGTTGAGATGCCATTTTAGAGAGTGTAGAGTTGAGAGTGTAGAGTGTAGAGAGGAGGGCGTAGAGTTGAGAGTTGAGGGTGTAGAGTGTAGAGAGGAAACTGGATAGCGACGCGCTATGCGCTCCATGGGGAAACCTGCAGAAGCAAAGGCATCATACACCTCATCGCCCACCTCAAAACTGTCGATCGAAATGCCCGGACCGATAATGGCATGAATGTCTTCGCCACGGCTCTGCATCTCACGGATGGTGCGCTCCACGATACGACCAACCGTTCCACGCCAACCGGCATGAACGGCAGCCACCAACTTCTGACGCTCATCATAAAGCAACACAGGAATGCAATCGGCCGTCTTAACCGCCACACAAAGTCCCGGCACACGAGTGATAACAGCATCCGAGTCGGGAGATTCGCCAGGACCATCTGCCCACACCACATTGACGGAATGAGTCTGGCGGGGAATAAAAAGAGGTCCTCCTTCCTTTGGGCAGGGAGCCTCGGCATCCATACTGCCCAGAATGCGGAACGAGAGGTCACCTTTGCCATCGGGCGATGGAAAGGTCACTCCTACCTCACGAGCATCTATGCCAGGTTCAGTACCATGACAACCCTTACCTGCGGTAAAGGCTGTCACATTATCAGGAAGTTCGTAAAACTTAAACATAATTACTCGTCCCAGTCTTCGATTTCGTAATCGTCCAACTCCTCTATTTCGGCATCGTCAAGAATTTCAATGTCCTCGCCCTCATCTTCAAGTTCAACCTGAAGATAAGAGAGGTCCTTGTTCTTATGCACGATACGCTCGTCGTCGAGGATAGTCTGCAGTTTGTTGCTCTCGCTATTGAGGGCTGCCCACAGGATATCCTTGAGTTCGGTGAGTCCCTTGTTGGCAACTGCCGAGATGAAGACAACAGGAAGGTCGTCGGGAAGGTCGGCAGAAAGCATCTCGACCAACTCATCGTCGAGGAGGTCGCTCTTGGTAACGGCCAGCACACGTTGCTTATCCATCAACTCGGGATTGAAACTGCCCACCTCGTTCAGCAGAATCTCGTATTCCTTCTTAATGTCATCGGTATCACCGGGAACCATGAAAAGAAGGAGCGAGTTGCGCTCGATGTGGCGAAGGAAACGAAGTCCCAGTCCCCTACCCTCGCTGGCGCCCTCAATGATACCGGGAATGTCGGCCATGACAAACGACTGATTGTCGCGGTAGCTGACGATGCCCAGAGAAGGTTCCATAGTGGTAAAGGGGTAGTTGGCAATCTTGGGCTTGGCAGACGAGAGCGAACTCAGCAATGTTGACTTTCCCGCATTGGGGAAACCTACCAAACCAACATCGGCCAACAGTTTCAACTCCATGATGACGGTCATCTCCATCATGGGTTCGCCAGGCTGGGCGTATCGCGGAGCCTGATTGGTGGCTGTAGCGAAGTGGATGTTACCCTGTCCGCCACGACCGCCCTTGAGCAACATGACAACCTCACCATCGTGCTTCACGTCGCAGATGTACTCACCCGTATCGGCATTATACACCACGGTTCCGCAGGGCACGTCAATGTACTTGTCATCACCCTTGGCACCTGTGCTTCCACTCTTTCCGCCGTTTCCGCCGTGACCAGCAAAGATATGACGGTCATAACGCAAGTGCAACAACGTCCAGTAGTTGCGATTACCGCGCAGGTACACATGGCCACCACGACCGCCATCGCCACCGTCGGGACCACCATTAGGCGCATACTTGGCACGATGCATGTGCGCACTTCCTCGGCCACCCTTTCCAGAGCGGCACACAATCTTTACATAGTCTACGAAATTCGATTCTGCCATATTTTTTAAGGAACGATAGTAAGTAGATAGGTTCTGCCAATCACCATTCTGCAAGAACCACTTTTGACGAAAAACCCTCCCGGCAACATAAATGCTAAACGAGAGGGTTATCACCCCGTATCCCATCTCTCCGCAAGGGAGGGATGGGGAGGGAGTATATTACTTCAAAGTATCGAGGAGAGCGAAGATATTGTTCAGCATATCTTCCTTGGTCATCTCACCCTCTTTCCATACGAAGGTGTTACGCATGCCTTCCTTCTCAAACCACTCAGCCAAGGGAGCGGTCTGCTCGTGCTAAACAGCGAAACGCTTCTTGATGGTCTCCTCATTGTCATCAGCACGGCCCTGCTCCTTAGCACGGTTCAACAGACGAGCCAAGAGAACCTCCTCGTCAACAACGAGCTCAACCATAACGCCCATGTCGTGGTTACGCTTTGCCAACATCTCCTTCAAAGCCTCTGCCTGAGGAATGGTGCGGGGGAAACCGTCGAAAATAACACCCTTGCCAGCGGGAATGCTGTCGTAAGTGTCAGCGAGGATGTCGATCATCAATGAATCGGGAAGCAACTGACCGTTGTCGATGTACTGCTGAGCAGTCTTACCCAACTCGGTACCTGCCTTAATCTGAGCACGCAACACATCACCTGTGCTGATGTGGCCCATACCATAACGATTCACGATTTCTGCACTGTAGGTACCCTTACCACTACCGGGGGCACCGAAAATAATAACATTTTTCATAATTAGTTTTTTCCCTCTCTTCGTCCCCAGTCCCTAACGGGGAGGACTCTGTTTTCCGCCAAAGGGTGTGACGGTCTTTATAATTATTGAATTCTCTTTCTTTTTACCTATTTAATATTCAGCGTATAGCTACGATGAACTCTTAATTGGTCCTGCGCTCAACTGACTCTCAACCCTAAACCCTAAACTATCAACACTCAACTGACTCTCAACTCTAAACTCTCAACTCTAAACTTTAAAGCTCAGTCCACTATCGTATAGATATCCCTGGTGTTGCGTCCTTGTTGGTCATAGTCAAGACCGTATCCAAGAATAAAATCATTGGGAATCTCGAGGCAACGATAGCGAATGTCCAATTCGACCTTCAGTTTTTCGGGTTTCACCAGCAATGCGCAAATGTCGATGCTCTTGGGTTTGTACTGCTGAAGTGTTTCAAGCATGTGAGCCATCGTCAGACCCGTATCCACGATATCCTCGATGATGATGACCGGACGTCCTGTGATGTCGGTATTCAAACCAATCATCTCATGAATCTCGCCAGTAGAACTTACGCCCTCATAGGATGTCATCTTGACGAACGAGATTTCACAAGGGATGGTAATCTCACGCAGTAAATCGGCGGCAAAAATAAAGGCACCGTTCAACACGGCCAAAAAGACAGGCACCTCACCTTCATAGTCTCGGTTTATTTCGCCGGCCACCCGAGCCACCTGTTTCAGGATATCCGCTTCAGGAATGGATACTCGGAATTCTTTGTCTTTAACCTTCATGTTTTTCCAATTTTGTGACAAAGTTACTAATAATCTTTCAAAAAAGGTGTATAAATGCTCAAAAAATACAAATATTCTTGAATTTATGATTACTGAATTATGAATTACCGATTAAAATCAGTAAATTTGCATTATGAAAATTCTTGTAGGAACCCAACATGCGGAACTCGACCGCTATACAATAGAGAATGAACCCATTGAGTCGATAGACTTGATGGAGCGTGCGTCAAAGGCCATTGCCCAGGAAATCATGTCGCGTTGGAACAAGCAACGTGTCATTTACGTTTTCTCTGGAGCAGGGAATAACGGTGGTGACGGACTTGCCGTGGCCCGCTTGCTTTTTGAGCAGGGCTACAGCGTGGCAGTTTACCTGTTCAATGTCAAAGGACAGTTGAGCGCGGACTGCGAGACGAACCGTGACAGACTGCTCAAGATTGTCGAAGATGGCAATGCTGATGAACGCTTGGTAGTAAAGGAAATCACCCAGGGATTCGACTTCCCCAAGATCCGTCACAAAGACGTCATCGTTGATGCGCTCTTCGGTACAGGACTGTCTGCCCCACTGACAGGCGGATTCGCTGTAGTGGCTAAGCAAATCAACACGCAGCACGCTCACGTTGTCAGCATTGACGTACCCAGCGGACTGATGTGCGAGAACAACGCCTTTACCGACCGTTCGGTTGTTGTACATGCCGAACTGACTCTGAGCATCCAGTTGCCCAAACTGGCATTCCTGATGGCAGACAACGAAATCTGCGTTGGCGAATGGAAGACCATCGACATCGGTCTTTCGGAGGATGCCATCGAAGAGGCCAACACGCCTTATTACATACTTGAGGAGGAAGATGTCAAGGACCTTCGACGCCCCCGTTCCAAGTTTGCCAACAAAGGCACGATGGGTCACGCATTGCTCGTAGCAGGCAGTTCCGGCATGGCTGGTGCAGCCATCCTGGCAGGAAAGGCTTGTCTGCGCAGCGGTATCGGCAAACTGAGCATTCATACTTGCGCTTCGAACAACGTCATCATGCAGACGGCGGTTCCCGAAGCCGTATTGTTGCTTGACAAGGGTACACGCTATGTTACCGAAACAGCAGACATCAGCCGTTACCAGGCCATCGGAATTGGCCCCGGCATTGGACAGGACAGTAACACAGCCATATCTTTACAGCAATATCTGGCCATCTCGAATGACCCCGTAGTCATTGATGCAGATGCCCTGAACATATTAGGCAACCACCGCGAGTGGTTGAGCCACATCCCCGCTGGCAGCATCCTGACCCCACACGCCAAGGAACTGGACAACATTACCGGTAGTTGTGCCAACTCATACGACCGTCTGGCACACGCCTCGGAACTGGCAACACAATATAACATATTTGTCATCCTGAAAGGTTATTATACTGCCATCTGCACCCCTCAAGGCAGAGTATTCTTCTGTCCCCGTGGCAATGCGGGTATGGCAACACCTGGCAGTGGAGATGCGCTGACTGGCATCATCACAGGATTGCTGGCACAAGGCTATGCTTCCGGTGAGGCTTCCGTGTTGGGCGTATGGCTTCATGCCACCGCAGGCGACTATGCCGCTGAGGAACTCGGGCAAGAGGCTATGCTTGCCAGCGACATCATCAACAACATCAGTAAAGCTTGGAAAAGTTTATCATAATGAGACATACACTACTCGCCGCCTTGCTTGCGCTGGGCGCCCATAATGCGTATGCGCAGACAGAGGTTGCGCCCTTTGTGCCTGGTTCTACGCTTGACGGGGTAAACTACTTTATGCCCCGCACCGCTTTCCGCATCATAGTTGAGACCGAGAAGACCGTTGTCACCCCTGGTGAACTCAACAAATACGCGTTCCGTTACCTCCGTCTGGAAAATGTCCCCACAGAGAGTACAACTTCATACACCATCAAGAGCATCAAGATGGAGCCTTACGGCATTGTGGACAACAAGAAGGCATACAACATCAAGGTAAAAAGCAAGACGGTTGCTCCATACGTCACCCTGACACACGACGGAATCTTGCTGAGCATCAACAAAGAGGCACAGCAACCCACAATGGGTGCCATTCCCACCGATATACCTGCAACCGCACATATCAATCCACGCGACTTCATGTCGCCCGAAGTACTGACCGCCGGCAGTACAGCCAAGATGGCAGAACTTTGTGCCCAGGAGATTTATGACATTCGTGAGTCGCGTAACGCATTGGTTCGTGGCGAAGCTGACAACCTGCCCAAGGATGGCGCTCAGTTGCAGATTATGCTCAACCAACTCGACACACAGTCGTCTGCCTTGGAGCAACTCTTCAAGGGAACGACCAGCACAAGTACACATTTTACCTCCTTCAACATTGTTCCCGAAGCAGAAGGCGAAAGTATCATTATGCGTTTCTCCAACAAGTTGGGCATTGTCGATGCTGACGACCTTTCGGGCGATCCCGTCTATATGACTATTTCTCCTATAGCGCCTCTCCCCTCACGCGTACAGGACGAAGCAACAGACAAGAAGAAGGAGAAGATGGAGAAGGGCATATATTATAATGTACCCGCGCGCGAGTTGATTAAGATTCACGATGCACACTACACCTACTCCCAAATGGAGTACCCCATGGGACAGTTCGGTTCGGTGGAGATTCTCAGCGACTTGCTATTCAACAAGAACGCAACCACCAAGGTTACCTTCTTCTCCGAGAATGGAGGCATTGAGAAACTGGAACAATAATACGATTGAAGGTTGAAGATTGAAGATTGAGGATTCTTTCTCCGCTTTGCTATGAAAGCATCAGGCAAGCCAGCTGAGCGGAAGATTGAGGATTGAAGATTGAGGGTTCTTTCTCCGCTTTGCTACAAAACCCAGTGTCTGACAAGAAAGTCCACTGAACGAAAGATTAGAATCAATCTCAGTTGGTGACCTTAACAAGAAGTTCTGAACTGAGTCTGAACCCAGATTTAGAGAAAAACCACATTTGAAAAAAGCAATCGAGTAGGAGGAAAACGAAGTGGTTTTCTTCCTACTTTCGTTTTCCGACCTCTCACACCACCGTACGTGCCGTTCGGCATACGGCGGTTCTCTAATTGCGATGCAATTTTGTGTA
>JAZUKS010000028.1:0-15091 GCA_045643405.1 Bacteroidaceae bacterium
TCCGTACTCTACCTGCACAATCTTCGCGGCTATGGTCCTGGGGCGGTCGCCGGCTATCATCTTGTCATCAAACTCCTTCATCATGCGCCAGGCCAGGTTTGGATTTTCGTCCTGAGGCTCATCCCCCTCCTCATCATCATCCTCGCCACCACCATCTTCATCATCCTTGTTGCTGAAGACAGCCGCAGCACCTCCGCCAAGCATAATTGCAGTTGCTACACCCACGGGAATCTCCCAACCTTGCAGACCTCCCGAGTCCACATTACCACGCTCCATATCGTCCTTGCTCACAGTAGTAATCTCACTGCCTTCTTCCTCTACGGTTATTTGCTTTGGTTCGTCGAAAGATGTTTTGCATTGCAGGCGGATCCAAAGTCTATCATAGCGATGTTTCTCCTCGTTGAGTTGAATTGCTGTAAAGTTAATAGCATAGAAAGAGTTTTCTTCCATCTGGAAGCTGTAACTGTAACTTCCTGCGTTTATCTGCTCTTTCTTGATGATACCTTGGTCGGATGGACAATCTCGATCCCAGACACCGAAGCTACCGGTTTCAGCATTGGTGTTTAAATCTAACCGCATTTCGGCTCCGGGCTTCACATTGATGACATAGTCCATGCTTCCCGTGTCTGAGTGATCGTGTACTTTTTCCACTTCATAGACTCCATGCAGTGTATAGTCTATGTATATGCCGTTTTCATCTGTCAAACGGCCGCTAAGGTTTTTGTTCTGTGCAACCGATGGTAGCGAGCACAGCAGCAGGATGGCAACCATGAATACGCTGCGCATGAACATCAGCCACGACCTGTCAGCCTTGGTGTGGGTTTCGGATGGGGGGGTGTATGTTTTCATTGTGTAGCCGTTTGGATGATTTGCGGTTTTTTGTCGTGCAAATATAACCAACTTACACGAAACATCCAAATTTTTCCCGAAATATTTGATTGTTTGGAGAGAAACTTGTACATTTGCAAAAATAGTAATTCCGAGCGCACATCATTAACTTTAAAAAACGTACATTCTGTTATGCCATTTTGCATTATGTGTGGTGCTCAATTAGCACCTAATGACAAGTTCTGCAGTGCCTGTGGCGCTCCAGTTGAACCGGACGTTCCCTCTCAGGACGTTCCGCAACCGCAACCCTGTCTGCAGCCCCAGATGCAGCCTCAGGTGCAGCCCCAGATGCCACCGCCTCAGCCCCAGAACATCGTTGTAGAGGCCGCGCCTGTTGAGGAACCAGAGCATGTATGCAGCAAGTGTGGTGCGAAGCTGCAACCAGGAAACAAGTTCTGCATGCACTGCGGTGGTCAGGCTACAGTAAGAATGGTTAAGAACCTGTTGCATCACAGCTTCAGAGCTCCGTCAACACCGGGAGAATTCACCGTGCCTATCGGTCAATCACTAACAGGTGGCATGTCTTCCATGCAGCCAGCCATGGCGGTGCTGTCTGCCGGAATGCAGGCTGTCAGGTCGGCCACGCAGCAGTCGGCACAGTCGGCTCGGCGGGCAAAGCCCAGTAAGAAGAAGCAGTCCAATTTCGCCAAGTTTACCAAGAACCTCGGCAAGCGCTTCATCTGGGCCGCCATCTCTGCCGGCATCTCCTATGGCGGCTACTACGTCTACCAGCACAAGGACGAAATATGGGCCTGGATAACCGGCCTCTTCTCATGAAGTTTTTATTGCAGATTTCTCAGGACAAACATTCGTAAAGCGCCTCTATGGCGAGTATTAGCAAAAGAATCTCTTTACGGAAACGTAAGACCTTGTAAATACCCTAAGCCTCAGCATCACCACGATGCTGAGGCTTCTTTTGTTTATTGAATAATAAAGGATGTTTACATTGGTATGCGTTTTAGTCCTTCCTTTCATCTCAAAATGGAAGGAAGGCAACAGATATAAGTCTGGCAAGATAATGCATTCTGCCAACGTGTATCCTATTGGGAAAGTATGAGATGATTCCCACTTCATTCCCACTTGACTCCCACTTCATTCCCACTTAGAGTGGGAGAGAGGTGGGTGTTATAAGGGAATAAAGTGAGTATATATTCATAGTCTGCTCGAAGGAAGCACGGATGATGCGGGATTAAGTATCTGTATGGAAAAATTAGGACTGTTTGGGGTGGTTGAAAGTGCCACACGAAGGTGCGAAGGACCGAAACTGCCGTTCCAACTTCCTAAAAGTAGAGCTTGTGAAATTGAATAGAATTCTCTAAGAAATTCGTGTAATTTGTGGCAGAAAATAGCACCCATCCCTATGGGAGTGTATGCAATGCATGTTAATTTGTTGTAAAAATTTGTGTTTTCGCAGAATTTAATGTAATTTTGCGCGCAAAATAATGCGCTTTATGAAAAAAATATTCAGTACTTTCGTGATGGGCTTGATGATGGCTTCGGCTGTGCAGGCTCAGATTCTGAGAACAACGGTGGCTCAGGGTGAAATAGAAGGTGAAAAGCAAGACGGTTCTGTGCTGTACAAGGCGATTCCCTACGCAGAGGCTCCGGTGGGCGAACTGCGTTGGAAGGCTCCCGTTCCCAAGAAGGCATGGCAGGGAGTGTACAAGGCAGAGAATTGGGGCGGACGACCTTTTCAAACGGACGATCCAAACCAGAACGGCAATGCCATTGCGATGAGCGAGGACTGCCTCTACCTGAGCGTACAGACGCCTGCCAAGAGCAAGGACGACAAACTGCCCGTATTCGTCAACATCCATGGTGGTGCTTTCGCAACGGGTTCGTATAGCGGTACGCAAGACAGTTTCGTACGCGAAGGCATCGTGTATGTCAGCATCGAATACCGATTGGGTCCCCTTGGTTTCATGGCTCATCCCGATGCCAGCAAGGAGTCGAAGGAAGGCATCTCGGGCAATTACGGCATTTACGACCAGATATGTGCCCTGAACTGGATTCACGACAATATCTCTGCCTTTGGCGGAGACCCCGAGAAGGTGACCATCTGTGGTGAGTCGGCCGGAGGTATCTCGGTAAGCATCTTGTGTGCTTCGCCTTTGTGCAAGGGACTCTTCCGTGGTGCCATCAGCGAGAGTGGAGGCAGTTTCTGTCCTGTGTCTTCGGGCGATAGTTCACCTCTTGGCAAGGGTTCTACGACATCCTACTACAAGGATGCCGAGAAGATAGGTTCGGAGTATCAGAAGAAACTGAATGCCAAGAATCTGAAGCAGATGCGTAAGGTCAGCGGAGAGGAACTCATCAAGGCGGGCAACGGATTGCAGTTCTGGCCCGTGGTAGATGGCAAGGCCATTACCGGCGACATCTACGAACTGTACCAGAAGGGCAACTACAACGATGTGGATGTGATGGTGGGTTACAACTCTGACGAAGGCAGTCTGTTTATCCATCAAATGACCTTGGATGGATACAAGGGGATGATGAAAGGCTATGGTTCTTTGGCCGACAAGATTGCAACGGCATATCCCGCCACAAACGACCAGGAAGCGCTTTATGCCTTGCAGGACATCTTCCGCGATACGGCCTTCGGCTGGGGCACATGGGCATGGGCCAACCTGCAGTCGAAGACCGGTAAGTCGAACGTCTACATGTACTACTTCTCACAGCACTCGCAGAACAGTCTGGTCAAGACCTGCCGTGGTGCTACCCATGTGGCAGAGATGCCTTTCATCTATGGTTGGAACTGGGGCGAGATGACCGAAGCAGAGAAGTATATGGCCAAGGTGATGCCCCAGTATTGGATTAACTTTGTGAAGACGGGCAATCCCAACGGCGAGAACCTGCCTTATTGGACTACCTACAAGCAGGGCGAGGCAACGGTGATGGAGATGCAGGACGGTTTTCACCTCATCAAGGCTCCTAACCAGAAGCAGATGGACTTCTGGGAGGAAACGTTTGCTTCGATGAGAAAATAATAGATACTATCGCTTATGAAAAAGATACTATCTATCATTGCATTATTGTTGTGCACGCTGACAACGGTGGCGCAGTTTGCTAATCCTGTAAACTTCACCGTCAAGGAGAACCGACTCTCGGACAGCGAACTGGAAGTGATATTCTCAGGTAAGATCAATGCCGGATGGCACGTCTATGGTACTGATATCAAGGATGGAGGTCCTACCAAGGCAGAACTGACACTTGAGAAGCAGGTGGGCGTGAAGCCCAAGGGCAAGTTGCAGACACGCGGAAACGTTCATCGTGCCATGGACGACATGTTCGGCATGGAGGTGAGTTACTTGGAAGGTACTGCAACATTCGTTCAGGTGTTCACCATCACCGAGGATAAGTACGAGGTGTCGGGCTACCTGACCTATGGTGCCTGCAACGACCAGAACTGCATCCCGCCAACGGACGTGGACTTTGGGTTCAGCGGAAAGGGAATCTCTGCTCCCCAAAAAGGGGAGGACAAGAGCAAAGATAAGCAGGCAGAGGCTGATGCTAAGGAGGCAAAAGGAATCAAGGAGGAGCTTGTTGCTGAAAGCGAGGCAGCCAGAGTGGCAGATACGCTGGCGACAGATACCGTAGCCGTTGATTCCGCACCCATTCTTCCTTCCCAGGGCGAGGGAGAGTCGTTATGGACTCCCGTCATCAAGGAATTGCAGTCATTTGGCGAGGACAATGCCAATGCTTCGGAGAAGGGACTCCTGTCCATCTTTCTCTTGGGTTTTGTCGGCGGTCTGCTGGCCTTGCTGACCCCCTGTGTGTGGCCCATCATCCCCATGACGGTGAGTTTCTTCCTGAAGCGTAGCAAGGATAACAAGCAGAAGGGCATCCGCGATGCCATCACATACGGCATCAGCATTGTGGTCATCTACGTATTGCTGGGACTTGTCGTCACGCTCTGTTTCGGAGCCAGTGCCCTCAATTCGCTTTCCACCAATGCCATCTTCAACATCTTCTTCTGTTTGATGCTCTTGGTGTTTGCGGCCTCTTTCCTGGGAGGTTTCGAGTTGTCATTGCCCTCGTCGTGGGGTAATGCCGTGGACAGCAAGGCCAACAAGACAACGGGTCTTTTGAGCATCTTCCTGATGGCGTTCACGCTGAGTCTGGTAAGTTTCAGTTGCACGGGTCCCATCATCGGTTTCTTGCTGGTTGAGATGGGTACGAGCGGTAGCATCATAGCCCCCACGGTGGGTATGTTGGGATTCGCCATTGCCTTGGCACTCCCCTTTACGCTCTTTGCCGTGTTCCCCGCCTGGTTGAAGAGTGCCCCCAAGAGCGGTAACTGGATGAACTGCATCAAGGTCTGCCTCGGTTTCCTTGAATTGGCATTCGCCTTGAAGTTCCTCAGCGTAGCCGACTTGGCATACGGTTGGCATATCCTTGACCGCGAGGTGTTCCTCTCGCTCTGGATTGTCATCTTTGCCCTTTTGGGCGCATACCTTATCGGTTGGATTCGTTTCCCCCACGATGAGGATGAGTACGACGAGATGGGCGAGGTGATAGTGAACCATCGCACGGGCATCGTGCGTTTCTTCCTGGCATTGATATCGTTTGCCTTCTCTATGTATATGGTTCCCGGACTGTGGGGCGCACCCTGTAAGGCGGTGAGTGCCTTTGCTCCCCCCATGTCGACGCAGGACTTCAACTTGCAGAAGGATGATGTGGTAGAGGCACAGTTCACCGACTATGAGGCAGGTATGGCATATGCCAAGCAGAAAGGCATGCCCGTTCTGCTCGACTTCACTGGCTATGGTTGTGTGAATTGCCGTAACATGGAGGCAGCCGTATGGACCGACGAAGAGGTGAAGAGCATCATTCGCGAGAAGTATGTGCTGGTAAGTCTGTTTGTCGACGACAAGACTGCCTTGGCTGAGACGCAGGTTGTGCAGGAAAACGGTGGCGAGACAAAGCTTCGCACCGTGGGAGACAAGTGGAGTTATCTGCAACGAGTGAAGTTTGGCGCCAATGCCCAGCCCTTCTATGTGTTGCTCGACAACGAGGGCAAGCCCCTTAATACCAGTTACTCGTATGACAAGGACATTGCCAAGTTCGTGGACTGGCTGAACAAGGGAGTAGAGAAGTATAAAAAATAGTTAAGTAAGTAATCAAAATTATTTTTATAATGACAATGTAAGTGACTCGAGTATTATCTTGTACTATCTTTGGCGCATCTTTGCCTCTCATTCTCAGTCATGTAGCCCGCTACACTCTGCATTTTGACCGGCGTCAAAAGCCGAATGATTGCCAAATCTGCATCCAAATTTAGCACAATCTAATATAAACCTAATTCTGATCACTTACTTATATTTGCATTTTTTGTAAGGTTGGTGTAGTTTTTGGTGCATGAAGAGCGTCCAATAAATAAGGAAAGAGTTCTTCATGCAGTTAACTCCCGCTAACTACACAAAAGAAGTCCTTTAATTCGGTAAATCTCAAAATCAAAATAATAAAAATGAAGAAAATCTTTTTATTGCTTGCCTGCGCCTTCATGGTGTTTGGCGCAAAAGCACAGGATGAGGCTGCTATGCAGCAAGCCATGCAACAGCAGTTGCCTATGGATCCTCAGACAAAAGTGGGCACCTTGCCCAATGGTCTTACTTATTACATTCGTCACAACGAGTACCCCAAAGGTCAGGCAAACTTCTATATTGCCCAGAAGGTGGGTTCGGTACTTGAGGAGGATGACCAGCGTGGTTTGGCTCACTTCCTTGAGCACATGTGCTTCAATGGTACCAAGAACTTCCCCGGCAACAATGTCATCAAGTATCTTGAGTCAATCGGCGTGAAGTTTGGTGCTCAGCTCAACGCTTATACCAGCGTCGACGAAACCGTTTACAACATCAACAACGTGCCTACCGCTCGTGAGGCAACCATCGACTCGGTGTTGCTGATTCTGCATGACTGGAGTCACGACCTGACCCTCGACCCCAAGGAGATTGACAAGGAGCGTGGTGTCATTCACGAGGAGTGGCGCTCTCGCAGTTCTGCCACCATGCGTATCTACGAGCGTCAGTTGCCCAAACTGATGTCGAATGCACGTCCCGGTAACCGTCTGCCCATCGGTACGATGGAGGTGGTTGACAACTTCAAGCCCGAAGCTCTGCGTGCTTACTACCAGAAGTGGTACCGTCCTGATCAGCAGGCTATCATCGTGGTGGGCGACTTGGATGTGGCACGTACCGAGGAGCAGATCAAGAAACTCTTCGAACCCATCAAGATGCCCGAGAATGCTGCAGAGCGCGAGTACTTTGGTGTGCCCGACAATGCAGAGCCTATCGTTGCATCAGATAAGGATAAGGAGCAACCCTTGTCTGTCGTAATGGTGATGATGAAGCACGAGCAGCCCATCCCCGACGAGATGAAGAATACAGTTCCCGGTTTGGCAGGTAGCGTAATGCTCAGTCTGGCTCAGAGCATGCTCAATGACCGATTCAACGAGATGGTTCAGAAGCCCGAAACTCCCTTCCTGCAGGCAGGTGTGGATGATGGTATCTTCGTCTTGGCCAAGAAGGCATACGCTTTCTCTACACAGATTGTTCCCAAGGAGGGCATGATTGACGAGGCTACCAAGGCTGTTATGGCAGAGGTGTATCGCGCAGCTAAGTTCGGCTTTACTGCCACCGAGTACCAACGTGCTCGTAGCGAGTTCCTGAGCCGTATCGAGAGTATCTACCAGAACAAGGACAAGCGTCAGAACGATAGTTATATTCAGGAGTGTGTGCGTAACTTCCTTGATAAGGAGCCCATGCCCGGCATCGAGACCGAGTATCAGCTTTACAATGCGCTTCTTCCTCAGGTTCCTGTTGATGCCATCAACAAGGCCTTCGCTGAGTTGATTAGTCTTAACGACTCAAATCTCGTAGTCTTGTGTATGAATCCCGAGAAGGAGGGTTATGTACAGCCTACCGAGGAGCAGTTGCTGGCAAGCATTCATGCCGCTCAGCAGATGGAACTTACTGCTTATGTAGACAATGTGAAGAATGAGCCCCTCATTGCCCAGTTGCCCACTCCCGGAACCATCACCAAGGAGGCTGACGTTAAGTTCGGCTTCAAGGAGTTGGTGCTCAGCAATGGTGTCAAGGTGTACATGAAGAAGACCGACTATAAGGACAACGAAATCATCATGAACGCATACAGCAAGGGCGGTACAGGTCGCTATCCCTTGGAGGACCGTTATACTTTGGAACTTCTGCCCACTTATATTAGTGCCAGTGGTCTTGGCAATTTCACCAACACCGAGTTGGGCAAGGCTTTGGCCGGCGTACAAGCCAGCTGTTCTTCTGCCCTGGGTGAGTTGAGCGAGGAGTTGCAAGGTAACAGCGTTCCCAAGGATATCCGTACGCTCTTTGAACTGACATACCTTCACTTCCAGCCCGTGCATCGTGATGACGAGGCTGTGCAGAGTTCATTGAATTCATTGCGCCAGCAGTTGCACAACCGTCACATGAACCCCATGACCGCTATGCAGGATTCTGTCAGTCGTACCGTCTATGGCAACAATCCTCGTCTTGTCATCATGGAGGAGGAAGACGTTGACAAGGCCTCTTACGACCGTGCCATCGAAATCTATGCAGACCGTTTTGCTGATGCCAGCGATTTCAGCTTCTACTTTGTCGGTAACCTTGATGAGGACAGCATCCGTGCATACGCTTGCCAGTATCTGGCAACCCTGCCTGTCGTAAAACGTGTGGACAAGCAGATTGAGAGCGGTCTTGACTTTGCAAAGGGTATCCGTGAGAATCGTTTCAAGCAGAAGCAGGAGCAGCCTCAGTGCATTGCTTTGATGGTTTCTTTTGCCAAGGCAAAGAACGAGCGTATTCAGAAACTTGCAGCCAGCTTCCTTGGTCAGGTGCTCAGTACCCGTTATCTTGAGACCATCCGTGAGGAGATGGGCGCTGCCTATAGTGTACAGGCAAGTTGTGGTGTAGCTCAGGCAGGTATCAACAAGTATCGTGCAACATTGCAGGTTGTGCTTCCCGTTAAGCCTGAACTCCTGGACGACGCCTTGAAGGTTGCCAACGAGATTATTGATGACCTTATCAAGAACGGTGTAAAGGACGAGGAACTTAACAAGATTAAGGAGTACAAACTGAAGAGTCTTGATGAGGCAGAGCGTGAGAACAGTTCATGGATGGGCTGGTTCCGTACTTATATGGAAGACGGCGTTGACTCGTATACCAATATGAAGCAGAGCATCCAGAACATCAAGTCGGCAGACATTGTCAAGATGGCTAAGCAAATCAAGGCTGGCAAGAACAAGGTTACCGTTGTGATGATGCCGGAATAAGTTAAAGGAGGAGTAAAAGGAGTTAGAGGAGCTATAGATGCTATAGAAACTTATAGAAACTATAGATGCTATAGACGCTATAGAAACTATAGATGCTATAAAATTTATAGAAGCAAAACTATCGTCCGCTAACTCCCGTTAACTCCTGCTAACTCCCGTTAACTCCCATTTACTCCCGCAGACTTATACTGTTATGAAGGTTATTGTTGACGATAAGATTCCCTATATCAAGGGTCAGGTAGAGAAGCTCGCTGACGAGGTGGTGTATCTGCCTGGAAGCCAAATCTCGGCAGAGGATGTGCGCGATGCAGACGTGTTGATGATTCGCACGCGTACGCATTGCAATCGTGCTCTGCTCGAAGGCAGTAAGGTGCGCTTCATCGTAACCGCTACCATTGGTTTTGACCATATTGATACAGAGTATCTTGATGAGGCGGGCATTGCATGGACCAATTGTCCGGGTTGCAATGCTACCAGCGTGGGACAGTATGTGCGCAATACGCTCTTCCTTCTAGAGCAAGAACGTGGTCTTGCACTCAAGGACGTTACTTTGGGCATTGTTGGTGTAGGACACGTGGGAACTGCTGTGCTCGAGGCGTGCCGTCCTTGGGTGGGTAAGGTACTGCTTAACGATCCGCCCAAACAAGAAGAAGGGGCATCGTCCCTGTCTTTCGTCTCGTTGCAGGAGTTGCAGGCACAATGCGATGTCATCACCTTTCATACACCTCTTGTGATGGGCGGAAAGTGGCCAACTTTCCACTTGGCAGACGAAGCGTTCTTCCAGAACCTTGCCAAGTGTCCGGTCATTGTCAATGCTGCTCGTGGCGAGGTGGTCGACAATGTGGCACTGGAATCTGCTTTGGACAGAGGCGCTGTGCGTGAGGCTGTTGTTGATACCTGGGAGGGAGAACCTAACCTCTCGCGCACGTTATTAAATAAGGTATATATAGGAACTCCCCATATTGCCGGTTATAGTGCCGACGGCAAAGCCAACGCTACAAGAATGTCGCTCGAAGCCGTTGCTCGCTGGATGGGACGCGAAGACGTGCGTTTTGAGGTTGTACCTCCCTCAGTTGTCCGTAATGTTGACGAACCGAAGGACTGTATTGCTGAGGCACTTCAGCTTTATGACCCAAGACAAGATAGTCATTGTCTAAAAGTTAACCCATCAGCCTTTGAAAAATTGCGTGGCAATTATCCTTTACGCAGAGAGCATTTTGATTGAACAGGTTGAAAGTTTTTTGAACGAAAAAATGCATTTTTGTGTTGAATTATAGGGCAAAAACGGCTTATATTTGCACAAATAATCTTTTTTTGTGCATTTTCATGCATTTTTTGCATTAATAATTTGCACAAAACCAATAAAAGTAGTTACTTTGCAGCCGTAAAACGAGAAAAATAACGATTTTATTATAATTTAAAACTGAAAATCATGTCAGAAATTGAAGCAAAAGTAAAAGAGATTATCGTTGAGAAGTTGGGTGTTGACGAGGCAGACGTAGTTGCTGAGGCATCTTTCACCAATGACCTGGGTGCTGATTCTTTGGACACCGTTGAGCTCATCATGGAGTTCGAGAACAAGTTCGGTATCACTATTCCCGATGATCAGGCAGAGAAGATCTCTACCGTTGGCGACGCTATCTCTTACATTGAGGAGCACCAGAACGCTTAATAAATTGTTTTGAAGATTAGGATTCACCCTCATTGTATCCAAATTGGGGGTAAATCCTAATCTTTGTTTTTATCACATTATAAATTCTTTTATCCGTATTTTTATGGAACTTAAGAGAGTTGTTGTAACAGGTATGGGTGCCGTTACTCCATTGGGCAACACTGCAGAGGAGACTTGGCAGAACATTATCAATGGTAAGAGTGGCGCTGCTCCTATTACACATTTCGATGCTTCTGCATTCAAGACCCAGTTTGCTTGTGAGGTAAAGGGTCTCGAGGCTGATAAGTATATCGACAAGAAGGAAGTTCGCAAGATGGACCCCTATTGCCAGTATGCACTTTGTGCTGCTACTATGGCAATCGAGGATTCAAAGCTTGATATCGAGAACGAGGACAAGAACCGCATCGGTGTTGTTCTGGGTGTTGGTATCGGCGGTATGCGTACTTTCGAGGAGGAGGTATCTAACTATGCCCTCAATCACGAGGCTATGGGTCCCCGTTTCAGTCCTATGTTCGTGCCTAAGATGATCAGCGACATCGCTGCTGGTCACATCAGCATCAAGTATGGCTTCCACGGTCCCAACTATATCACTTCAAGTGCTTGTGCAAGTAGTACCAACGCTTTGGCTGATGCCTTCAACCTGATTCGTTTGGGTAAGGCTAACGTCATCGTTAGTGGTGGTGCTGAGGCTGCTATCATCCCCAGCGGTGTAGGTGGTTTCAATGCTATGAAGGCACTTTCTACCCGTAACGACGAGCCCGAAAAGGCAAGCCGTCCCTTCAGCGCAAGCCGTGATGGTTTCATCATGGGTGAGGGTAGTGGTATTCTCGTTCTCGAGGAGTTGGAGCACGCTAAGGCTCGTGGTGCTAAGATCTACGCTGAGATGGTAGGTGCTGGTATGAGTGCTGACGCTCACCACATCACCGCTTCTCATCCCGAAGGTTTGGGTGCTATCCTCGTTATGAGCAATGCGCTCGAGGATGCTGGCATGAAGCCCGAGGACATCGACTACATCAATGTTCACGGTACCAGCACTCACGTTGGCGATATCAGCGAGGTTAAGGCTATCCAGGCTGTCTTCGGTCAGCACGCTTACGATTTGAACATCAGCTCTACCAAGAGTATGACCGGTCACCTTCTGGGTGCTGCTGGTGCTGTTGAGGCTATGTTCAGCGTATTGTCTGTACAGAATGATATCGTACCTCCCACCATCAACCATGAGGAGGACGACAAGGACGAAGAGATCGACTACAATTTGAACTTCACTTTCAATACTGCTCAGAAGCGCACCGTACGTGCTGCTCTCAGCAACACCTTTGGATTTGGAGGTCACAATGCATGTGTAATCTTTAAGAAGTACGCCGAATAATTCCCGAGTGTATTTCCGTAATACGCAGAGAAGAAAGTGTATTTTAATAACCTTATTCAAAAGGTAAAGCTCCCTTTCCGAAAGGATAAGGAGCTTTATCTGTGTTTATATACTATCTTGGGTTTCTACCCCAAGAACATAGCCTACTACAAGCAGGCCTTGATGCATAAGTCTATGGCAATCAAGGGAAAAGATGGTCAATGGCAGAATAATGAGCGCTTGGAATTTCTGGGCGACGCCATCCTCGATGCAGTAGTGGGCGATGTGGTGTATCGTCACTTCACCGAGAAGCGCGAAGGTTTCCTTACTAATGCTCGCAGTAAGATAGTTCAGCGTGAGACGCTGGGCAAACTGGCTGTCGAGATGGGACTTGACAAGCTCATCCGTTCCAACCAGTCGCATCATAACAACAGTCACAACAGTTACATGGCAGGCAATGCCTTTGAGGCTCTTGTCGGTGCCATCTACCTGGACTATGGTTACCAGCGTTGCATGAAGTTTATGGAAAAGCGCATCCTTAACCACCTCATCGATGTTGACAAGGTGGCTTACAAGGAGGTCAACTTCAAGAGCAAGTTGCTGGAGTGGAGTCAGAAGAACCGCATCAGTCTTGAGTTTCGCGACATGCCCCAAACTACCGATAAGGGAGGCGCTACGATGTTCTCGACATTGGTTGTCATCGAAGGCATTGACTGTGGTCGTGGCAAAGGATATTCTAAGAAGGAAAGTCAGCAAAATGCTGCCCGTGAAACACTCGCTATGCTGAAGAAGCAGAAGGGGTTTGAAGAAAGCGTGTTCGAGGCAAAGAGCCGTAGAACCGCCATGGAGGAGCAACCTGAGGCTTTGCTTCCTGAAATACCCGATGAATTGCTCACGAATCAGGAGAAGTCAAATGCCCCAAAGGCTCCGAAACCCGATAGGGCAAGACAGGACGCATCACGTCAGGCACAACCTGCTTCCGGTAAGACGAACGCCAATGCGTTGGAGGATCAGAAGAAGGCCGACAAGCAAAACAGAAACAATCAGGATAAGAATCAGCAGGAAAATACAGAGAAGAAAGATAACGCTCCCAAGTCTCAGAAGGCTGAAATGGCCGAAAAGTCTGAACAGGCAGAGCAGAGCGCAGAGTCCGTTGTCCTTACGGAAGATCCCATTGGCGACGTACTCGATGCCATCGATTCTATCGGCACGGAGGTTCCTGCCTCCAAGCCCAAGCACCGTGGTTCGCGTCACAAGTCGTCTTCGCTGGATTCAGCAATCCCATCAAAACACTAAGTCATCATGATTACCTCAATAGCTCGAATGGTTTTCAAGTCGAGACAGAAAGCGCTCGACCGATATAAAAGCGATGCAGAAGCCCTTCAGATGGAGGCACTTCGCAAACTGACACAACGTGCGTGCAACACGGAGTGGGGCGTTATGCACGGTTATCATAGCATTGCAAGTTACGAGCAGTTTGCTCAGTCAAGTCCCGTCAACACCTACGAGGAGTTGAAGGGGTTCATTGACCGTATGCGCCAGGGCGAGAGCGATGTGCTTTGGCCCGGTCGTGTTAAGTGGTATGCCAAGTCGAGCGGAACCACCAATGACAAGAGCAAGTTCATCCCCGTTTCACCTCAGGGCCTCAAGGACACGCATTATGCTGGTGGACAGGATGCTGTGACCTGGTATCTTCGCAACAATCCTCAAAGTCGCATCCTCGACGGACGTGCCTTGATTTTGGGTGGCAGCCATGCTCCCAACTACAATCAGAAAGACAGTTTGGTAGGCGACCTTAGTGCCATCCTTATCGAGAATATCAATCCTCTTGTCAACTTGGTACGCGTGCCTAAGAAGGAGACTGCCTTGCTGAGCGATTTCGAGATCAAGCGCGACCGTATTGCCCGCGAGGCAATGAACAAGAACGTTACCAACCTGAGTGGCGTGCCTTCGTGGATGCTTTCGGTGCTGAACCGTGTTATGGAACTCAGTGGCAAGGAGCATCTCGAAGAGGTGTGGCCCAACTTGGAGGTGTTCTTCCATGGCGGTGTTGCCTTTACGCCTTACCGCGAACAGTACAAGCGCCTTATTACCAGTCCCAAGATGCATTATATGGAGACCTACAATGCCAGCGAGGGCTTCTTCGGTTTGCAGGACGAACCAACCGACCCCTCAATGAGTTTGATGGTGGACTATGGCGTGTTCTACGAGTTTATTCCCATGGATGAGTTCGACAGTCCCAATCCTACCGTACTGCCTCTTTGGGGTGTACAGACGGGCAAGAACTATGCTATGGTCATCTCTACTTCGAGCGGTCTGTGGCGCTACATGATTGGCGACACGGTGAAGTTTACCAGCACCAATCCCTATAAGTTCATCATTACGGGTCGTACCAAGTTCTTCATCAATGCCTTTGGCGAGGAACTCATCGTCGACAATGCAGAGAAGGGACTTGAGCGCGCTTGCAAGGAGACGGGTGCCGATGTGCGCGAATATACCGCGGCTCCGGTCTTTATGGACGATAACGGCAAGTGCCGTCACCAGTGGCTTATCGAGTTTGCCACGGCTCCTCAGGACCTTGCGCAGTTTGCGCGCATCCTCGATGAGAGTCTGCAACAGATCAACTCCGACTACGAGGCAAAGCGTTACAAGGATATTACCCTTCAGCCTCTCGAGATTGTTGTGGCTCGTCAGGGACTCTTTGACGACTGGCTCAAGGGAAAGGGTAAGCTGGGCGGTCAGCACAAGATACCTCGTCTGAGCAACCATCGCGACTTTATTGAGGAGATGATGGGGCTGAATAGTTAAGAGTTCATAGTTCATAGTTCATAGTTCATAGTTCATAGTTCATAGTTCATAGTTCATAGTTCATAGTTCATAG
>JAZUKS010000029.1:0-4518 GCA_045643405.1 Bacteroidaceae bacterium
ATACAACTATGAAGACCATGACAATGATAAAGAGCATGATGCTCGTAGCAATGATGAGTGTTTCAACCATGATGAGTGCAAAGACTGCTCCCAGACATGAAGTGAGAAACGACAAGCACATGACGGCTGCTCCCGCACCCGCTCCCGGACACGGTCATGTGGTTCCTGCTCCCGCACCTGTTCGCATGATGCCCGCTCCCGCACCCAGGCACCGTGTTGCTCCCAGGCACCGTGTTGCTCCCGGTTACGTTTACGACTGCCGTGACTGCCGACGTCACCATCACCACCACGGTCACAAGCCCGCTCCCATGCACCGCCGTCACCACCACGGCCGTCGCTAAACGGTGAGTCCCGGTTTAGATTATTTAATAGTGAATACGAAGGCGCAAGGTCAGCGATGATCCTGCGCCTTTTCCTTTATCCGGACTTGCATGAAAAGTCTGGGTATGCCGTGTGATGACGTCGCGCGGATGATACAAGACGCGAAAACGGGCGGAATGTGGGTGCAAAACATGCAATTCCGCCCGTTTGTTGGTCAATTACGTCCGAAGGACAGATTCATTCCGAGTTGACGAAGACGTTCAATAGCACCTCCAAGACCTTGTTCTGCCGCCAGTCTGTACCACCTCACGGCTTCCTCCTTATTGACCTCCACGTAGGCCCCCATTCTTCCAAGTTCAAGGGCAGCGTCCTCGTCACCCCCCTTGGCCTTCTCCACCAGTTCCGTGTCATAGGGCAGATTATCTTCCGGTAAGGTGATTTCTATTCTTTTGCAGGCTGTAAAGATGCACAGCACGATGGCAGCGATAAGCAGGTTGAGTCTTCTCATAGGAACGATGATTTGTTTTTGCTTTAACTCAAGTTTCGCAAGCTTCAACCTAAAACTTGAGCACATGCGAAAGTTGAATATAGTAATTGCCATAAACAAGCAATCCCGGCAGCCTGTGTGTGCTACCGGGATTGTCACTTCTGGAAGTGGAGATGTGCACCTTTTTAGCCCAGTTCCGAATTGCCGCCCGAACCGTTGCCACTGCCCGAGGTGTTGCCGGGAGAGGCATACTTGTTCACGTCGACGGTAACGACGCCAGCCTCGCTCACGTTGTAGTAGCCCTTGGCCATCATCATGCCACGGAGGGTGCTGTAGCGGGTCTGACGCTCAAAGGCGTTGAACACCTTCTGATAGTCTGCGGTACCCTGGGCACGGTTCTCCTTGATCCAAGCGCTGATGGCGGCACTCACCTTGCCGAAGGTAGCGCGGTGCGACTCCTGGTCGCTCGACCATTCCTCGTTGGGGTTGCAGAGTTTCACACTGTAGACCTTACCGGTCTTCTTGTCCTGCTTGGTGTAGATGTCCTCGTGACGGCAGGCACGTCCGCTGTGTCCTGGCAAGAGCCAGTTGGTTTTAACTTTTCCCAATGTAGTAAGAATTAAATGTTAATAATAATGTTTCCGTGAGACTGCCATTTGCAAGGCGCTCACATATAGTTATACCGCCCTTTTCAGTAAACCTCCTCATTTTCTCATGAAAACCGCCTTCAATGCCTCATAAACCATTGTCTCTCAGCGCAAAAAAAAGTTGAAAATTTTCTGCCCCTTGCGGAAAATCAGACGCAAATTGACACAAATTACGGGAATCGGACCCTCTCCGTCGCTTTGCGACACCTCCCCCATAATGGGGAGGGGCTGGCGCGGTGAGGGTTGATTGACGATTGATGATTGATGGTTGATGATTGACGGTTGATGATTGATGATTGATGGTTCTTCTGCCCTGCGAGCGAAGCATCGGGCAAGCCCGCTGAGAGGATGGTTGATGATTGACGGTTGATGGTTCTTCTGCCCTGCGAGCGAAGCATCGGGCAAGCCCGCTGAGAGGATGGTTGATGATTGACGGTTGATGGTTCTTCTGCTCTATGAGCGAAGCCTTTGCGTCCTTAAAACCTTTGCGTCAAGATGATGCTTTCAGTATGAAAGCGTTGGCAATGGGTGATAGGACGAAGAAAGCTTGCTTTCGTGAGGACTATCAACCTTTGTCAACAGGTTCGAAGAACATCATCTCTTTGCGAGAAACACCGAGAAAAATAATTTTTGAAAATTGACTGCGTCGAGCTAAACCTTCGTGTTTAAGAAAAAGTGCCTTCGGCGAACATAAATTCGTTTTTGCCCGTTTTTGGTTAAATTTAACCTTCAACCATCCACCTTCCACCCTCACCGCGTCAGCCCCTCCCCCTGGGGGGGGATGGAGGGGGTTTTCCTCTCCTCGTTTTTCACTTCACGCCGAAAAAAAACTGAGCCTTTTGTTTTGCATATATGGCATTTCTGTCGTATATTTGCAGTACGATGATAATAATACCCGATATACATGGACGCAAGTTCTGGCAGGAAGCAGTGGCAGAACACAGTGGCGATAAGGTCGTCTTCCTGGGCGACTACCTGGACCCGTATACCCATGAGGGACTGGACAGCCAGGATGGTGAGGAACAGCTGAAACGCGTCATTGCACTCAAGCGCGACCGGCCTGGCAAGGTCATACTTTTGCTGGGCAATCATGACATGGCATATCTGTTTCCCGAGTATCTGTCGTGCACGCGCCACGACCACAACCAAGCCTTCGCCATAAAGACACTGCTGGAGGAGAACCTTGACTGCTTCCAGATGGCCTACTCGAGGGTGATTGCCGGCAAGCATTATATCTTCTCGCACGCAGGTTTCCTGCCCGTGTGGGTGATGGAGCATGTCGACGTGTTCCAGAAGGCATGCTCGTATCCCGACCTTGTCAGCATCAGCAACGAGTGTCTTAAGACCAGGGACGTGGCATTCATTAAGGCGCTGTCGGACGTGTCGCACCTCAGGTTCGGTGACAAGGATGCCGGTTCGATGGTGTGGGCCGACGTGAAGGAGTATTGCGACGTGTCGATGCCCGAGAATGTGTATCAGGTGTTCGGTCATACGCAACTGGTGGAGGAACCCCTCATCATGCCCCAGTTTGCCTGTCTGGACTGCCGCATGGCCTTCCGCGTCAATGAGGCGGACGGAGAACTCACGGCCGTCGTTCCCAAGAAAGAGACGCTTGACAGGGACGAGATTGAAGGCAATCAGGCGTAAACAAGAAACCAAGAAGTCAAGAAGTTGAGAAGTAAAAAAGTCAAAATGTCAAAAAAAAACGAACCACGTTAACGTAACCCCACAATGAGTAAGCTCTATCTACTTTTCACAACGTGCACCATACTGCTGTTTGCCTCTTGCATGCAAGTCAAGGAGAGGCAGGATGAACAGCAGAGGGTAGAGGAAGACAGCACTACGGTCGCTGGCAACCCATACACAACCGTTGCCGAGTCGGCCGACTCCGCCCTCATCCTGCTGTTCCCTCAGTTCACCTCCATCGACCTGGTTTGCGACACCATGCCCTCGCAAGCCAACCAGAGCGTGATACTGTGTGCCGCGGCATGCTTCACGGGCGAATGCCTTATGGAGTTCAGGCACTCCAATATTGCCGGAGACCACGTCTCAAACGGAGTGAGGTACAAGGGTTACAGGTGCAAGCGCAACACCGGAGCCTTCGTCTACTACAACGGCACAGCCAGATTCCTGCACCAGGACTACAGCCACGCCATGGACGAAGCGGCAAGCCATGGCGGATGCGCCTTTACCCAGGAGATGATCCTGCACGAGGGGCATAAGGTGGAGAGCACCCGCAAGGACGGCAACAAGAATCAGTTCCGCGCCCTGTGCCAGATAGACGGCAGGATATGCATTGCCGAGTCGAAAGGCATTGTGGCATACGGCGACTTCAAGCAGATGCTCATCCGTGCCGGAGCAGACGAAGCACTGTATCTTGACATGGGCACCGGATGGAGCCATGCCTGGTACAGGACCAACGATGGCACGACGGTCGAATTGCACCCCAAACTGCATGGTTTCTGTACCAACTGGATTACTTTCTACGCCAACCACTAACCTCCGCAACCAACGATGATGCGCTCAGCGTATTTGTACCAGTTATTTGCAAATCGATGATGCCAGATTCCGTAAGATGTACGAATCCATAACATACAAGCGTGCAACGACATACTTTTAGGCACAAAATAAATTGAAAATACTGTCAGCAATGGCAGTATTTTTTTTGTTGATGATTGAAGGTTGAACATCACGAATATTTTTCAATTTGCGAAAAATATCCTTGTTATAATGGAATATACTCTCGGAGGAGGATGAATCTCTCATGAGGAGGTGGAGAGCCGTCTTAATCCTTGTTATAATGGAATATACTCTCGGAGGTAAACTTTTTACGTATGTGTGCGGAAACTATTGCAAAACCTAACTTGCTTATATTCAAGAAAAACTTTTTTGAAAAAAGTTAAAAGTGTAAAAGTTGGGTTAAAAAAATATTGTTTTTTATTGCTTGGCGTCCAAAATGAATGTATCTTTGCATTGAGAAAACATTTTTCCATATGTCAAAGATAGTTCATCTTATTAAGATTTTCATTATGCGCCTGTCGTATGTCGCTGTGCTGCTGTCGG
>JAZUKS010000030.1:0-4013 GCA_045643405.1 Bacteroidaceae bacterium
ATCTTATTCTTTTCCATATTAAAGTGTATTTGTTATGTATTTAAGTTTGAAATAGTTGTAAAGCATGTTGATACGTGCATTTACCAAAGCCATGTCGGCAGAGAGTTTCATGTTTGATGCATCAAGCATGTCGGTCAGCAATGCCAGATCATTGTCGTAACGGTTCTTGACCACCGAATAGTTCTGGTCGGCAAGTTCCACCTGTTTCTCCTGGGTGCTTACCTCTACCGAACTGGTCAGCAGATTGGTGTAGTTAGCTTGCACAGCATCCTCAATGCCTTCACGCGTCAACTGGACAGTTTCGTGTGCCTGGGTGCTTTCATGCCTTGCCTTACGGATGTCGTGCTTATTCTTCCAGAGGCTGGACAGGTTGTATTTCACTCCAATGCCCACGAACCACACGTTGACGTTTGCATTCTTTGGAATCAAATCCGAAGTATAAGGACCAAACAGGTTGTTTTCGGCAACAACAGCCACCGATGGTAGCGATGCCGCACGGGTGTTCCTAACCTTTTGTTCAGACATTTCCGTGGCTAGTGAAGCTTGCCGGATGCCAATGTTGTTTTTCGCTGCCGTCTGTTGCCACAACTCTTCCGAGGTGATGGCCTTGACCGACATAACTTCTTCTTCAAGAGATTGTGTATCCACCTCAAAATCCTCTCCCTCAGGCAGATGGATTGTCGTGCCTATCTGATGACGGATAATCTTCTGCGCATCGTCCAATTGAGTTTGGGTGAGCAGAAGACTCTGCAACTGCAGTTCGTATCGAGTAATGTCATTCTTCAGTACCGTTCCCTGTTCTCTGCGAGCCTTCATCTGTCCGATTACCTTTTCCGTCAGTTCAATGTTCTTCGCAATCACCTGCAACTGGTTCTGAAGCTTGTAAAGGTCGAGGTAATAACCGGTTAGCAGGAAACGTACTTCCTGGCGGTTCTTCTCCACGTCAAGTTCCGCCAACTGACGGCCCAGCTTTGACATTTCAATGCCCGAGCGTATGGCTCCGCCAGCGTAAATCACCTGACTTATCTGAGCCGTGAAACTGTTGCCCCAATGCGGCGTTGGCTGTTTGCCATTTTGCACCTGCTGAGGACCAAGTCCCGGTACGATGTATTCCGTTGTGCCGCTGGTAGAAAATCCCCGCGTCATCAGGAAGGCATTACCCGTGTAGGAACCCTGCACGCTGAATTCAACACTCGGCAGCAAGGCAGATTTTGCCGATGCTACCCCTTCTTCTGCAGCCTTCAATGCTGCTTCGCTGACCTTTATGCGCTGATTCTGCTGGTCAGCCAAGTCAAAAAGCGACTGGAGGCTCATCCTTTGCTGTGCAAACGTAGGTACACAGCAATTTGCCCCGACCATCATCGTGATAGCCAGAGCACAAAGAAACTTGTGATTGTTCATTAATAAGATAAATGTATTCTTATGATTCATTATTCGTTCAAAACTATTCCTTCCCTCGGAAATACGAATAATGAACCATCATGGCTCGGACAAACTTTACGTTTGCCACAATGCGCTACAAACCTCTCTGATTAGGGAAAATATCAAGAGAAGAATTTCAAGCACTATTAATTGTGAAATCCAAAATTTGGTGCAAAATTACAGAATTTTTCTCAAATAGCGAAAGAATTATCCTCCAAAGCAAAAAATGTAACCATCGCGATGATGATTGCACCTGTATTTGCTCATAATGTATTTGTAATGCTCATGCTATTTTGGAAAAGATAACCAATTTTTAGGATTTTGCCGTTTCCACTTCTTCAATTTATAGTTTCCTCTAAATCCAAAGAATATAAGCCAGCGATACAACGCTGATGGTAATCCAAAGGAGAATGCCCTGGATGAGTGGACGTATGCCTACGGCTTTGAGCGTCTTGCGTGTTAATCCTGCTCCGATAAAAAAGAGGGAAAGCGTAATGATATGCTTGGAAAATTGGTTGACAGCACCACTTATTGCAGAACCGATATTTGCTGCACTATCGCCAATAAGCGAGGCATTTGACAACAGATAGGTGTTTACGAGTATGGCTATGACGAACCAGATAATGAAACCTGGAATGAGGGACCCTCCCCGTCCCTCCCTTAAAGGGAGCGAGTCGTTACGACGATAAACGAACGGTGTGACAAGCACCAATGCAACAATCCACAGGGCACGTGTAAGTTTGATGGTAGTGGCAACTTCGAGTGCTGAAACTCCTTCGCTCGCCATCATATCTGGGTGAAGTACATCGTATGCAGAACCTGCACCAACTACCGAACTCGTATCGTGAATGGCAATGGCTGCCCACATGCCAAACTCTTTCATCGTCATGCCGATGGCATCACCGATGTATGGGAAGATGAAGAGTGCAATGGCATTCAGCACGAATACAACTCCAAGTGCCACGGACATTGACTCTGCCTTTGCCTTAATCGTAGGACCTACAGCAGCAATGGCCGAACCGCCACAGATGGCTGTACCCGAAGAAATAAGATAACTCGTCTCATGGTCAACCTTTAGCAGTTTTCTACCTATCAGCCAACCGATGGCAAGTGTGCCGAATACGCTGACGATAGTAAATAGCATGCCTTCCTTTCCCGACGCAAGTGCCTGGTTGACGTTCATGCCGAAACCAAGTCCGATGACTGAATACTGCAGCATCTTCTTTGACATCGTCTTGGTGAACTTCTCGAAGGTAGCACCAAAGGTGAGGGCGAACACGATACCCAACAGCAAAGCAATAGGCGATGATACCCAGTGTGCCATCCAATCCATAGCACCCAAATCGACGCCGAATTGTTTTGTAATAAATGCTGCAAGCAGTGAAATGCTTAATACTGCAACAATCGCGATGTAGATAATTTTCTTGCTCATTATCTTATTTGTAAGTTATATGATTTGTCAAATGTCTGTTGCATTAAAGGGCAAGTCGCAGCCCAAGGCAATTGATGCTGAACGATTGTGGCGTTTCATTAGGAAGTGAAGGGTCACAGTTCCTTGCATTGTGAATCCAACTGCCACCACGGCACATGCCTGTACCTTCATGCATATCCTGACACCATTCCCATACATTGCCGCTCATATCATAGAGACCAAGTTCATTTGGTTGTTTCAAACCAACGGGATGTGATTTGTTCTCACTATTGCCGTCATACCAAGCCACCTTTTCGATGTCATTGCTACCAGAGTATTCATAACCCTTGGAGTATTTGCCTCCCTTACATGCATATTCCCATTCTGTTTCTGTTGGTAGGCGGTAGTTCTTGCCTGTCAACTTGTTGAGTTTAGCAATGAAAGATTGACAATCATTCCAGTTAACTTGTTCTACTGGCAGATTATCACCCTTCATCTGCGAAGGATTATCGCCCATTACTTCGCTCCATAATTTCTGAGTGACTTCATACTTACAGATGTAGAAGCTTCTACTATCTCCTTCAACATAGACCATGTTACCTGCTAGTTCCTCAAAGATAGATGGTGCAGCAGTTTTGTTGTTGCTTGAACAACCAGCAATCAGCATCATGGCGATAACCATAATGCAAAGAGTAGCATTAAGTTTTCCTTGATTCTTTGCTTGTCTATTATATTCAGTTCTAAGTTTCTTCATTGCTTCAGTGGAAGTTTCGTGCGTAAGCATCATTCGGAACTCTGTAGTGTGAAGGTCGGCAATCACATCCTTGCTGATGATCTTGCCGTTATGTTGACTTTCAGTCTTCTTCTGTCGCGACTCGGCATAGTTGGAGCAAGCTACACAAGCACAGCATTTGCCGTGGCGTGGGCACTCCTTTGGACAAGTACACTCGAAGTAGTTACCTGTAGCAATACATTCTCATACCCATCACCCCAATCCTTCGGTAGACAATCCTTGATTCGGTTCGCTCTTTTGGTGAGTAATCGGAAGACTATGTCAGGCCGCTGTCGCATGATTCTCCATGCTTCATCTCGCCATTCGTCCGCTTCCTCCACAAAGAAATCAGTCGAAAGCCCCACGTAGAGTTGCATCCCTGAAGGTAACTTGAACCTACCATCACGT
>JAZUKS010000031.1:0-44738 GCA_045643405.1 Bacteroidaceae bacterium
CGTCGGGGCAGATGTTTGCCTACGGCTTCCTTCAGATTCCACCTCACGATGGACACCCTTGCTTTCGGCTGTAGCCTTCCCACTGTTAAGGCGGCTTGGGGACTTACACCCGTTAGAATACGTTCGTGCTGGGCGAACAAACAAGAGAATAGCAGAGGGTTATCTGCTATTCTCAAAATATTTCCGTATAACTATTATGTAAGGCACCATGCAGAGACATTTCCCCTAATATCTTAGGTATCAATTATCTATTCATGCAGGAATAAAAGGTTTAATCTCTGTGTCTCTGTGTCTTTGCGCTATAGGATGTCCTTGATCTCCAGGAGCGTGTGAACCTCGTAATCTACAGGAGAAGGAGCCTGGAACTGGTCGGGATGGGCATTGAAGAACAACACACGAAGACCATAACGCTGGGCACCTTGAATGTCGGTGACAAAGTTATCACCAATCATGATGGTACGCTCTTTCTGCGCACCACTCTGTTTCATAGCATAATCGAAGAAGGTGGATGAGGGTTTGTTGGCTCCGGCATCCTCGCTGAGAATGATGGTATCGAAACAGTCCATCATACCACAAGAACGCAACTTGCGATACTGCACCTCGTGAAAGCCGTTACTGCAAAGATGCAGACGGTAGCCCTTGGCTTTAAGATAATCCATCAGTTCGTGTGCTCCGGGCACTACACCGGGCTTTACAGCACAAAGGTCAAGGAACTTGTCGCTGACCTCCAGGCAGTATTCCCGGGTAGGGTTCATTCGCTCCAGAGGACGGCGGAAACGCTCCACCATAAGATAGTCGCGCGTAATCTTACCTGCAGCATAGTCAGTCCACAACAATACGTTGGTAAGCCAATAAGGTTCAGTAAAGTCCTCTATGCGGTCAAAATACTGCTCCCAATGGTAGTACTCGAAAAGTTCACGCAAGGCTATCTGGGCATTGCCATGCGTATCGTAGAGCGTATCATCAAAGTCGATGAACAAATCCTTAATTTCCATATCACTTACACATCTTACAGCCCTCGCACTTGCTCAACTCACCACGGAAACGCTTGTCGACAAGGTAGTTGAGACGGTCATGAAGAGCATCGAGTTTGATGGTTTGAAGCACATCGGAGGCAAAGGCAAACTTGAGCAACATACGAGCCTCATCGTAAGGAATGCCTCGCTGGCGCATGTAGAACATGGCCTGCTCGCCCAACTGTCCCACGGTACTGCCGTGACTGCACTTCACGTCGTCGGCATAAATCTCGAGCATGGGCTGTGTGTAGATGCGAGCCTCCTTACTGCCCAGGAGGTTGGCATTGGTCTCCTGAGAGGTGGTTTGCTGTGCTCCTTCGCGCACCAAGACACGTCCTGCAAAAGCACAACGAGCCTTGTCATCGAGCACATACTTATAGAGTTGGTGAGACTGGCAATGGTCTGCCTTATGGTCGATGAGCGTATTGTTGTCGACCTGCTGTTCCTTATCGGCAATGACAAGACCATTGAGGGTGGTCTCAGCATAAGAACCCGAAAGGGTGAGATCGGTGCGGTTGCGCGTCATACCATTGTGAAGGGTAATGTTGTCGAGCACGGCAGTACTGTAGGTCTGCTGGTCGGCATAGAGATTGCTGAAACGGTTATTCTTGACGTGCGTCTCCTCCAGTTCATAGAGTTCGAGGTGGGCATTCTCGCCCACGAAAGCCTCGATAACCTGCGTGGAAAGGAAGTTGCGGTCATCAATGGCATGGTCGCAGAAGAGCAACTTAACACTGGCACACTGCTCCACAACGATGAGCACGCGACGGTTGACCATCAAGTCGACATCCGAACGCAGTACGTTAACAATCTGAATGGGGCGCTCCACCACCACGTTCTTGGGCACATAGACGAAAAGACCGTCCTGGCAGAGCATGGTGTTGAGGGCATTGATGGCATCCTTTGAGGTACGCGCCAAGGTACCGTAGTACTTGGAAACGAGTTCGGGATGCGTCTTGGCAGCCTCGCAAAGCGAACTTACGATGACACCCTCGGGAAGTGATGCCGTAGGCTGCGCCTTGTCATAGAACTGGTCGTTGACAACGAAATAGAGCGAGGTGCTGAGATTGGGCACATCGCATTTGAAAACCTCGTATGGGTTAACGGGGATGTTGATGCGGTTCAGGTTCAAACCATAGTTAGGCGCAAAAGCCTTTGCCACATCGGTATATTTGTATCGCTCTACCTTCTGCGTGGGGAAACCCAATTGTTTGAAGTCCTCGAAAGCCTGCTCGCGCTTGGCATTGAGAACCGGTGCAGAATGCTCGTTGAGCATACCCGACGCTTCTTGATAGAGCTCTATATATTGCTGTTCTGCTGTCATAATTATAAACAAGGAGAGTTGACTGATGCTGACTTGTATGAATATGCCATCCAGCGACTTGCGCAATGCTTCGCTCGAAGGTCAGAAGAACTATAAATTACAGATTCGCTTCTTCTTTAATCCAGTCAAAGCCACGCTCTTCAATTTCGAGAGCCAGTTCGGGACCGGCAGTCTTAATGATACGACCATCAATGAGGACGTGGATGATGTCGGGCTTGAGGTAGTCCAACAAACGCTGATAGTGAGTGATGACCACAGCGCTGGTCTCGGGAGTACGGAGTTTGTTGAAACCCTCGGCTACGATGCGGAGTGCATCGACATCCAAACCAGAGTCGGTCTCATCGAGAATGCTGAACTTTGGCTCAAGCATGGCCATCTGGAAGATTTCGTTGCGCTTCTTCTCACCGCCCGAGAAACCTTCGTTGACTGAGCGGTTTGCCAATTTGCTATCAAGTTCCACAATCTTACGCTTCTCGCGCATCAGTTTGAGGAAATCGCCTGCAGGGAGTGGTTCCAACCCCTGATGCTTACGTTTAGCGTTGAGGGCTGCACGCATGAAATTGGTCATGCTCACTCCGGGAATCTCCACGGGCTGCTGGAACGAGAGGAAAATACCTTCCTGTGCTCGCTCTTCGGGACTCATCTCCAGAAGGTTCTTGCCATTGAAGATGATTTCGCCTTCGGTAACCTCATAGGCAGGATTGCCCACAATGACATTGCTCAAAGTAGACTTTCCGGCTCCGTTTGTACCCATCACAGCATGTACCTCACCATCGTTGATGGTCAGGTTAATGCCTTTCAATATCTCTTTGCCATTAACGCTGGCATGCAAATTACGTATTACAAGCATAAAAAAGACTCTCCCCCCGCCCTCCCTCTAGGGAGGGGGCTGCATATCCTATGGGGGGCATGCAGATAGTTATTTTAAAGACTGTCGGGGCGCCAGCTTAGCTCTCGCCAAAGAGGGACTCTCTTTTGATTTATTTTCATCCTCCCCCATTCTGCAATGTAGCCCCCTCCCTAGAGGGAGGGCGGGGGGAGAGTCTCTTACCCCACACTTCCTTCCAGACTTACGCCCAGAAGTTTCTGTGCCTCAACGGCAAACTCCATAGGAAGCTTGTTGATGACCTCCTTGGCATAACCGTTGACGATAAGACCAACAGCCTCCTCGGTGGGAATGCCACGCTGATTGCAGTATAGAAGCTGCTCCTCGCTGATTTTGCTGGTAGTAGCCTCATGCTCCACAATGGCAGTATCGTTGTGCACATCCATATAGGGGAAAGTGTGAGCGCCACACTCGCTGCCAAGCAACAAAGAGTCGCATGACGAATAGTTGCGGGCACCATCGGCCTTGCTACTCACCTTGACCAAACCACGATAGGAGTTCTGGCTCTTTCCTGCCGAGATACCCTTGCTGATGATGGTCGACTTGGTATTCTTGCCAATGTGAATCATCTTGGTTCCCGTATCGGCCTGCTGGAAGTTATTGGTAACTGCCACCGAGTAGAACTCAGCCTGACTGTTATCACCACTCAACACGCAACTAGGGTATTTCCAGGTAATGGCACTACCCGTCTCCACCTGTGTCCAGCTGAGACGGCTATTCGCTCCCCTGAGGTGTCCGCGCTTGGTAACGAGGTTCAACACACCACCCTTACCGTCCTTATCACCGGGATACCAGTTCTGCACGGTAGAATACTTCACCTCGGCGTTCTCCATCACGACAATCTCAACGATGGCAGCATGCAACTGGTTCTCATCGCGCATGGGAGCCGTACAACCCTCGAGATAACTGACATAGGCGTCGTCATCGCAAACGATGAGGGTACGCTCGAACTGTCCCGTTCCGCGCGCGTTAATACGGAAATAGGTACTCAACTCCATGGGACAACGCACACCCTTGGGGATGTAGACAAACGAACCATCGCTGAAAACGGCCGAGTTGAGGGCTGCAAAGTAGTTGTCGCGGTAAGGCACCACGCTACCCAGATACTGACGTACCAGGTCGGGGTGCTCCTTGACAGCCTCGCTGATAGAACTGAAGATGATACCCTTCTCCTGCAACTTCTCGCGGAAGGTGGTCTTGACAGAGACCGAATCCATTACGGCATCCACGGCCGTTCCGCTCAAAGCCAGGCGTTCCTCCAAGGGAATACCCAGTTTGTCGAAGGTCTTCATGAGTTCGGGGTCAATCTCCTTCTTCTGTCCGTCATCAGCCTTCTTGGTTGGATCGGCATAATAGGAGATGTCCTGATAGTCAATCTTAGGCATCTTGAGATGCCCCCATGAAGGTTCCTCCTGCGTCAGCCAGTAATGAAAAGCGTTGAGTCTGAACTCTAAAAGCCAATCGGGCTCGCCCTTCTTCTGAGAGATAAGGCGAACCACGTCTTCGGAGAGTCCCTTTTCTATGATTTCCGTCTGTACGTCGGTAGTGAATCCGTACTCGTACTTCTTCTCTGCTACTTCGCGTACAAAACTGTTCTTTTCTTGCATTTATTCACTTTTTTACTTTCGCAAGTCTTATCTGTTTCTGAGTTACGAATGAGCTTGCACCTCTCTCAGTTTCTCCATCACATGCTCTGCCAAAGCAATCATCTTGTCGCCAAAGAACGATTCGTCGACGAGGCTCTGAGGCACCATGTTCATCATCAGTAAAGCATAAAGTACCAAAGTGGCACCCAGGAAATACTTGACCATGCCAAAAGCCGCACCGCCAACCGTATTGACGGGACCCAGAAAGACTGCGTTGACGAACTTGGTAAGGATGCTACCGGCAAAGTTCATGGCAATAGGCACCGCCAGCCATAGGATGACGAAGGCAATGATAGGAGCCGCCTGCGCATTCTTGCCGAGATGGGGAGCAAGTTTCTCACCAACAGTAAGATAAAAGGTATAGGCCAGTAACAGACCCGCAAAGAAGCCGATGAAGGTACACGCCGATTTTACCAAACCGTCGCGTGACCCCATCCAGCATCCTACGGCCAATACGGCCATTACCACAATATCCAATATATTCATTGCTTAGAGCTTCGCCTTAACCTCAATCTCCTGGAAGGTCTCGATGATATCGCCCTCACGCAGATCGTTGTAGTTGACAAGCGACAGACCGCACTCGAAGTTGGTGGTAACCTCCTTCACGTCGTCCTTGAAGCGCTTCAAAGCATTGATCTCGCCAGTAAAGACTACGATACCATCGCGAACGACACGAGCCTTGTTGGTGCGGCTGACCTTTCCATCCATGACGTAAGCACCGGCAACAGTACCCACCTTGGGAATCTTGTAAACCTGACGAACCTCGACCTGTGCGGTAACCTCCTCCTTGATTTCGGGAGAAAGCATACCCTCCATTGCATCCTTGACCTCCTCGATGGCATCGTAGATGACTGAGTAGGTACGGATATCGACACCCTCCTGATCGGCCAGACGGCGTGCTGCTGCAGAAGGACGTACCTGGAAGGCAACGATGATAGCGTCGGAAGAAGCTGCAAAGTTGACATCGCTCTCGCTGATCTGACCTACGGCCTTGTAGATGACGTTGACCTGAATCTTTTCGGTAGAGAGTTTCAGCAATGAGTCGCTCAATGCCTCAACGCTACCGTCCACGTCACCCTTGACGATGATATTCAACTCCTTGAAGTCACCCAATGCGATACGACGGCCAATCTCGTTCAAGTCGATACGCTTCATGGTGCGCAGACCCTGCTCACGAGCCAACTGCTCACGCTTGTTGGCAATCTCACGAGCCTCCTGGTCGGTGTCCATTACGTGGAAGGCATCACCTGCCTGAGGAGCGCCATTCAAACCGAGAATGGTTGCAGCCTGTGCAGGACCGATTTCCTGTACACGGTGACCGCGCTCGTCGAGCATAGCCTTGACACGACCGTAAGTAGTACCTGCCAGCATGATATCGCCCACACGGAGCGTACCGTTGCTAACCAACACGGTAGCCACATAACCACGACCCTTGTCGAGTGATGACTCGATGATGGTACCAGCAGCCTTACGGTTAGGATTAGCCTTGAGGTCGAGCATCTCAGCCTCGAGCAATACCTTCTCGAGCAACTCATCAACACCAATACCCTTCTTAGCACTGATGTCCTGGCTCTGATACTTACCACCCCAATCCTCTACGAGGAAGTTCATGGCTGCCAATCCCTCCTTAATCTTGTCGGGATTAGCCGCAGGCTTATCGATCTTATTGATTGCAAACACAATGGGTACATTAGCCGCAGTAGCATGAGCAATCGCCTCCTTGGTCTGAGGCATGATGTCGTCATCGGCTGCCACAATGATGATGGCAATATCGGTAACCTGAGCACCACGGGCACGCATAGCGGTAAATGCTTCGTGACCAGGAGTATCCAGGAAGGTGACATGACGTCCATCCTGCAACTTCACATTGTAAGCACCAATGTGCTGGGTAATACCACCGGCCTCACCGGCAATCACATTGGTCTGACGGATATAGTCGAGCAAAGAGGTCTTACCATGGTCTACGTGACCCATCACGGTAACGATGGGAGCACGAGGTACGAGGTCTGACTCATCGTCCTCAACCTCGGTAACAGCCTCACTAACCTCAGCGCTGACATACTCGGTGGTATAGCCAAACTCATCTGCTACAATATTGATAGTCTCGGCATCGAGACGCTGGTTGATGCTGACCATGATACCAATCTGCATACAGGTTCCAATAACCTGAGTTACAGGGATGTTCATCATCGTTGCCAATTCGTTGGCAGTAACGAACTCCGTCAGCTTCAGTACCTTGCTCTCTGCTGCCTCGTTCTCCATCTGCTCCTCCATGCCCTGACGGATAGCATCGCGCTTCTCACGACGATACTTGGCACCCTTGCCCATCTTGGAACCCTTGCTAGTGAGACGAGCCAACGTCTCGCGTACCTGCTTTGCAACCTCCTCGTCGCTAACCTCAGCGGGCGCTACCTGCTGACGAGGCTGGTTCTTCTGCTTGTTCTTCTTATTATTGTTGCCACCGCCTTGCTGGTTGCCACCGCCCTGGTTATTGTTCTTGTTGCGGTTATTGTTGTTGTTCTGAACCTTTCCGGCTTCAACATTCACATCAACACGCTCCTTGCCAATGCGTACACGCTTCTTGCGCTCGCCCCCCTGGCCACCATTCTGGTTGCCACCGTTCTGTGCACGGTTCTTATCCTCACGCTCCTTGCGCTTCTCCTCCTTGGTCTTCTTCTTGGGACGAGTGCTCTGGTTCAATGATGACAGGTCGACCTTTCCCACAACGTTGAACTGAACGCTGGGCTGTTCATCACGCTTCAGGCGGAATACGCCATCTACTTCCTGTCCCATGGGAGACTTCTTAGACTTATCTGCAGACTGCTGTTCTGCTGCCTTTGGAGCCTCGGCAGGCTTCTCAACCTTAGGAGCTTCTGTTTTAGGAGCCTCGGCTGGCTTCTCAACCTTGGGAGCTTCTGCTTTAGGAGCCTCAGCTGGCTTCTCAACCTTGGGTGCCTCAGCCTTAGGAGCCTCAGCTGGATTCTCAACCTTGGGAGCTTCTGCCTTAGGAGTCTCAACTGGCTTCTCAACCTTGGGAGCTTCTGCCTTAGGAGCCTCAGCAGGCTTCTCTGCCTTGGGAGCTTCGGTCTTGACAGTCTCAACAGGTTTCTCTGCCTTGGGAGCTGGATTGAGTTCAATCTTGCCTACCACCTTAGGTTGCGAAATGGTAGGAGTCTCGATACGCACCTCTGCGTTACGCTTATGGTCGCGCTTTCCCTCCTTGCTCAAACGCTGCTGCTTTGTCAATTCAACAGCAGCATTACGCAAACCCTTGTCGCTGGTAAATTCGCCAAGCAGCATCTTGTACTGCTCGTCGGTTATCTTTGTGTTAGGATTAGCCTCAATGTCCTTGAAGCCTTTCTTCTGTAGGAACTCTACAGCGGTCTGCAATCCTACGTTGCATTCCTTTGTTGCCTTATTTAATCTTATACTCATTAAGTTATTTACTATTTAAGAATTTACTAATTACTATTTTATTTGCGATTTTACGATTTACTATTTATTTACGATTTGAGTTATCTTACTATGTTTTTGTATGTCTTAATAAGACAATAGCGAAATAAACGAATAAATCGTAAATAGTAAGCAATGGGGAAAACAACTTCCTACAGCACTTCCGGAACTCTTTTCAGGAGAGAGTAAGACTTATTTTTCAACCATCACTAAATTTCAAATAGTAAATAAGATTACTCGAACTCAGCAGCGAGGATTCTCAGCACATCATCAACGGTCTCCTCCTCAAGGTCCGCCTTCTGGATGAGCCACTCACGTGATGCGCCCAATACGTCGCGTGCAGTCTGCAAGCCCAGCTTCTTGAGTTCCTCAATAACCCAAGCGTCGATTTCGTTGGTGAACTCGTCAAGACTTACGTCGTCAACATCGTCTGACTGAGTCTCACGGAATACGTCGATGGTGTAACCGGTCAGCATACTTGCCAACTTGATGTTCAAACCACCCTTACCGATAGCCAGACTCACCTGGTCGGGATCAAGGTAAACGTTAGCGGTATGAGCCTCCTCGTTAATCTCAACACTATTTACCTGAGCGGGACTCAAGGCACGAATAATGAAGAGTTTCTGGTTGGGAGTATAGTTGATAACATCGATATTCTCACCGTGCAACTCACGAACGATGCCGTGTACACGACTACCCTTAACACCGACGCAAGCACCTACGGGATCGATGCGCTCGTCATAACTCTCTACAGCAATCTTGGCACGCTCACCGGGGATGCGGGCAATCTTGTGAATAGTAATCAAGCCATCGTTAATCTCGGGAACTTCCTGCTCGAGCATACGCTGGAGGAAGAGAGGACTGGTACGGCTCAAAATAATCTTGGGCTTGCCATTGCTGTTGTCAACGCTCTGAATCACGGCGCGGGCAGTCTCGCCCTTGCGGAAGAAGTCTGAGGGAATCTGCTCAGTACGGGGCAGAACGAGTTCGCTCTCCTCATCGTCAACGAGCAAGGTTTCACGCTTCCAGGTCTGATAAACCTCAGCGGTTACAATCTCACCAACTCTGTCCTTGTACTGGTTGAACAGGGTATCGTGCTCCAATTCGAGAATACGGCTTGCCAAAGTCTGACGGAGAGTCAGGATGGCACGGCGGCCAAACTCGCTGAAATGTACCTGCTCGGTTACTTCCTCACCTACCTCGTAGTCATCCTCAACCTTGCGGGCATCGCTCAACGAGATCTCCATATTGGGGTCCTCCACCTCGCCGTCCTCAACTACGGTACGGTTACGATAGATCTCGAAGTCGCCCTTGTCGGGGTTCACAATCACGTCATAGTTCTCGTCTGTGCCGTATGTACGAGCAATTACGCTACGAAAGCACTCCTCGAGCACACTCATCATGGTAGCACGGTCGATGTTCTTGGTCTCCTTGAACTCGACCAACGCTTCTCTGAGGCTTACCATTACCTCACTTGTCTTTGTTGTTGCCATTATATATGTTTTTTATTTTTTGCTTACTTGACTTTAATCAGATATTTGGTGTAAGCCACTTCGTCGTAACGGAATGTCATCTCCACCTCAACCTGCTTAGGACGCTTTGATCCTTCGAGTTTCACCTTCTGAGTTGTCATCATGCTGAAGGTCTCATCTTCAACCTTTGTCAAGACACCCTGCCACTTCTTGCCGTCGCGAGCCTGAGTCTCTACGCTCTTGCCCACATGGATTTCATATTGCTGCTTTACACGGAAGGGCTGTCCCAAACCGGCACTGCCCACCTCCAGTTCATAGTCCTCTTCATCTCGGCTCATCTGGCTTTCGATGTAGCGGCTCAATTCTGCACAGTCCTCAATCCAAACACCCTCGGCATGGTCGATGACTACAACAATACGATCGTCTGCACTCACAGTGAGGTCAACCAGAAAATAATCGGTCTTGGCCAACCACTCGTTGACAACTTGCTCAAGTTTCTTTTTGTCAATCATAGATTTTGTTTAATGTCCTTTTTTCTTTGTGAGAAACCCACATTTAAGAAGAAGTGAGGAACTCTTTCGGGCCCCTCACTTACTTTTACGATGCAAAATTACAAAATTTATTCCTATTACTCCACATAAATGCATAAATATTTTATATTTAAGCATCATTTTCCGGCATTTTTACGATAAAAAAAGCAGTTTGTCGTAAAATGCTGTACCTAACAGCATTATTCGGGGAGCGGAGCAGGTGCATGATTATCCACCCAAAGGTACCAGAACAACAGAACAATGAGCAGTACCACAATAGCCATTCCCATTACTCCGTACATGATGGACTGATTCAGTTTTTTACGATTTTGACGCATAGCCGTTTATTTTTAATTCAACTTTTGCAAGTAGATGATAAAGTCTGAATAAAGAAGCAGAAATCAAGTCATTTCTTACTTCCCGAGTATTTTTTTATACTCCTGCTGGTTGGACAGGATTTCGAGTGCCTTTTCAAACACCTTGTCGTTGGTGAGTTGCTGACGGCAGCCACCTGCTTCATAGTAATACCGGCGCACCAAGTCATCGGCAATATAAGGTTCTATCTCCTTACGGAAACGACGAAGATCATTGTCGAGGTCGCCTGTCAGCTTTGCCTCCAAGGCATCAAACTCTGCCTTTGAGCCCTCCAGATAACCCTCGCGCTGAGCCACCTCGCGAAGCAGCTTCAGAACCTCGTCACTACGACGGTTGTACGTAAAACCAGATTCTTTGATAAACGATACAAACTCCTCATACTCAGCATCGGTCAGACTGAATTCTCCCGCCGGAGCAATGGTGGGATGAGTCTGTACATAGTGCGTGCAGTAATCAAACAATGCATCGCTGGCAGCCAGGTCGTAGATGATGGTAGGGAGCGTATCGAGTTCCACCTCCGCATCGGGTTTGATGCCACCTCCGTCGCGCACCTCACGGCCTCCCTTGGTATGGAAAAGATGCGTAAGACTGTCGGGAAGCGACTTGGCCGAACCATCAGGATTGAGATGACGGTAGTCGTAAGCCTGAATGCATCGCCCGCTGGGTATGTAATATCTACTGGTCGTTATCTTCAGGTTTCCTCCGTAAGGCAACTCGCGAATGGTCTGCACAATACCCTTTCCGTAGGTTCGCGAGCCCACGATGACAGCACGATCCATATCCTGCAGCGAACCGCTCAGGATCTCTGCTGCCGATGCACTGCCACCATCCACCATTACCACGATAGGCATAATGGTATCTACCGGTTCCAAACGGGTATAATACTCTCTGTTGGCCGCACTCTTCTTACCCTTGGTGTACACCACCTTGGTTCCCTTGGGCAGGAACAGATTGGCAATATCGACAGACTCGTCAAGCGCTCCGCCAGGATTGCTGCGAAGGTCCAACACAAGCGACTTGGCCCCCTGTCCCTTCATGTCCATCACCGCAGCGCGTACTTGCTGGGCATCGGTCTCAGTAAAACCTGTGAGATAAAGGTAGCCAATACCCTCACGCACCATGCCATAATAAGGCAGATGGGGTATTGTGATAGTCTGACGAGTGATAGTTACCGTGCGGGGCTGACTCTCACCAGGTCGTTGTATCTTCAGCTTGAAGGTTGTACCCGCCTCGCCTCTCAGCATATTGCTGACATTGCTCACAGGCAAGCCTTTGGTATCCTTGTCATCCACGCTCAGAATCACATCGCCGCTCTTCAACCCCGCCAGGTCACTGGGACTCCCCTTATAGGGTTCGCTGATAACCGTGCGGTCTTCCTTCTTATGGAAGCGTATAATAGCACCCATTCCGGCATACTTTCCTTGCGCCATCACCATGAGTTCATCATCATCCTGCGGATAGTAAACCGTATAGGGGTCCACTCGGTTCAGCATGGAATTGATACCCCACCCTATTACCGTATCCGCACTGAGCGAATCCATGTAGAGCATGTCCAACTGCCTGTATATCTCGTTGAACGTTTCCAAATTGCGCGAGATGCTGCCAATATGGTTCTCAGTCTTCTGGGCAACAGCACACAGAGAACACAAGCACGCAACCAATATAATTCTTATTCTTTTCATCATTACAACACTTTATTTGTATGATTTACCTGAAATATCACCTCAGCAACAGTTTGCCAATGGAGTATAGTCGTTTTCAACTCACCACTTTATCTCTAAGCTCTCTCCAAGTCTCTTCGCTCACTTTGGTTCCGATAACCTGAATCACCTTGCTGCTAAGCAATGTTCCCACTTCAAGACACTCCTTCAAAGAACGTCCCTGACTATAAGCATAGAGAAAACCACCAGCAAAGAAGTCACCAGCTGCCGTGGTATCAATCACCTTTACATCATAAGCAGGCATACGGCACACTTGTTCACCGCACTTTGCCCAGCATCCATCCTTGCCAAGTTTTACGATAGCCACCTCACACATCTCTGCAATTTTCGAAAGCGCTTCCTCAGGATCCTTGCAAAGAGTAAAGGCCGTACTCTCCTCTTGGTTGGCAAAAACTATGTCGACATACTCCGACACTAAATGACGGAAGAAGTCCAAATCGCTTTCAATAATATTATAACTGGCAAGGTCAATGCTTATTTTCATACCCTGCTGTTTGGCCAATCTTGCAACCGACTCTATCAATTCGTGGTTTTGTACCAAATAGCCCTCGATATGGATAAGATCGTACCCCTCCAGCATGTCAGCGTCAACGTCCGAAGCCTCCAACTGAGCCGCCTCACCCAGATAAGTAGCAAAGGTGCGCTCACCATCTTTTGAGATAAAGGTATTGGCGACACCCGATGCACATTTTCCTTTTGCCAAACGAGCCTCAATGCCCTTGCTCCTGCTGTTCAATGCATAAAACTTACCCATAAAGTCGTTGCCGACTCTACCAATAAAACCAGGCTTTGCACCCAAATTGGCAAGTGCCAGAATGGTATTACTAGCAGAACCACCAATTGCCATCTCGGGTTGGTAATCCTCCAGAACCTTACCTATCTGCTTCTGTCGCACCTCATCAATAAGCTCCATTCCACCACGCTTCAGTCCCTGCTCATTCAAAAGCGAATCATCCTTCAAAAGGACCAAAACATCCACCAAAGCATTACCGATTCCAATTATTTTCATCTTTTTTGCTTTTTTTTTTGCAAAGATATTGCATATTTCCGAAAAAACCACTACTTTTGCACCGCAATTGAGAGAAAAACTCAAAAAAACGCAAAAAAAGACTTCGGCATTCGCCAAGCAACCTGCTTCAGTAGCTCAGTTGGTTAGAGCACATGACTGTTAATCATGGGGTCGTTGGTACAAGCCCATCCTGAAGCGCCCAACCGAAAGGTTAGCGTTCAAGAGAACTCAAAATTGTACTGCTTCAGTAGCTCAGTTGGTTAGAGCACATGACTGTTAATCATGGGGTCGTTGGTTCAAGCCCATCCTGAAGCGCAAGAGAGAATCCGAGAGGGTTCTCTCTTTTTGTTTTATCAATTAACTAAAAAATCCTCTTTTGAGCGAAGATGTAAGGAAGATAACGCTTGCATACCCAAATGACAGGAACCTCAAGCAAAAGGACGATCACGAAAGCCAGGCACCAATAAAGCACGTCGCCGTGCATGCCAAAGAGTCTTCTCTCCACGAAATTCGCTACATAAATGAGATAGGTCTGTGTTAGTAGCACAATAATACTATAACGCCCAATGTACGATACCACAGGAATGCGCTTTGCCCATCGGGCCAACAGCAAAATGCCCATCGTTCCGAACATTCCACAAAGGTAGACGATCGGCATAGGAATTTCATACTGGTTGTACACAAAGAGGGATATGGGCCATTCGTACGCCCATCCCAAGGCAAAGGGGACTACCATACAGGAAAGCGCCACCAAGATGCTCAACCCTGACGCCGAAACGCTGGGAAGAAACAGATGGGTGCGCGTACGAAGGAGATAGCCCAGCAAGAAGAAAGGAAGTGCCACTACCGAAGTGCCTGCATAGCGCAACTGTCCCGACAGCACCGGATGAACGTCTATCCATTGCTCCATATGGCAATACTGCCCTACCCAACCGCAACAAAGGGAAAAAACGAGGAATGCTGGTATCAGAAACCACCCACGAGCAGAGTACTGACGAAGACGGGCGGGCATCCACCTATGCAAAACGGCCATCACGCCATAACCCAAGATGTTTATCTCGAAAAGGCAACCCAAGAACCAAAAGCCACTGGAAACGCCAACGGCACAGGCTATGGCAAAGAATACGATAAAGGGAACGAGCAAGTTGTTGGTCTTGCGACGCAGGAACTCGCCAAAACTATGGTAAGTCTTGAAAAAAATGCCACAAAGAACGAAATACAGTGGCATACGAAAGGTGGTCATACAATTGTCCAACCACTCATATTGCGGAAGTACCATGTCACCCGAAGCCCAGAACAAGTGACCGGCCACTACAAGCAACATACAGATGCCTTTGGCCAGGTCAACCCATTCCAGTCGTTCTCCTTGTCCCATTAGTGGTATGGTTATTGGAAAATGATTACAAATCGTACGTCCGTTAATGCCAGCCAGTGCCTTGAAAAGGCAGTTACAAGGTTATTGTGGTGCCTCGGCTACCCTCAATGTCGTTGGCAGAGGTGATGATGACACGACTCACGCCCTGGTGCAAAGCTGCAAAAGCATTATCGAGTTTGGGAATCATACCTCCCGATACAACACCATCAGCCTTTAACTGCTCGTATGATGCCTCGGTGATAAGCGCGATAGCCGAATTGTCGTCATCGGGATCGGCCAGCACACCGGGTTTCTCGAAGCAATAGGTAAGGGTAACATCAAAGAGAGCCTCATCGGCATCACCGTCAGCCTTCACTGCGGCCAAACCGCAAGCTGTCTGGCTGGCAATGGTGTCGGCATTGGTATTGAGCATATGTCCCTCACCATCATGCGTAAGAGGCGCCATGACGGGAGTTATGCCACTTTGGAGAAGAGTTGCCAGTCTGTTGCCGTCAACCTCATCAACATCGCCTACCCATCCAAAGTCCACCATGACCTTGGTAGGTTCTTCCACCATCTCACCCGTAACGGGGTTCTTCTCGCCGGCAGCCAGGGTGACAGACTTCTCGGGCCGCTTATGACTGCGGATGACGTTCATATCTGCACCGGTAAGTCCCAAAGCATTCACACCATTAGCCTGCAACAGTGCCACGAGGTTCTTGTTGACCAAACCGCCATAAACCATCGTTACTACATTGAGCATATCGCCATCGGTGATGCGACGTCCGCCAACCATGGTGCTCTCGATGCCAAGACTGGTTGCAATCTTGGTTGCCGAACGGCCACCGCCATGAACCAGCACCTTGGGGCCCTTGATGTTGGCAAACTGATCCAGAAGATTACCCAACGAGGTAGGGTCCTCAACAACAGCACCTCCAACCTTGATGACAGTAACCCCTCTTCGGCCCATGGCCTTCTCTTCCATTGAAGACATATTTGACATATCCATATCTTGCAAAAGTTAAGTTTCGTAATTTGAAACGGTATTTGTTGTAACGCTTATTCCAGATAAGTATATCCGTACAAGCCCGAACGGTAGTTGCTGATGAACTCCTTGCCCTCGGCCTCGGTGATCTTGCCGTCCTTGATAGCCTTGCTCACCCAAATCTCGAGGCGACGCACCAGTTTCTTGGGATCGTACTGAACGTATTCAAGCACGTCGGCAACAGTCTCGCCATCGATAACCTGGTCGATGTTGTAACCCTTGTCGTCGATCGAGATATGAACGGCATTGGTATCGCCAAACAGGTTGTGCATATTGCCCAGAATCTCCTGATAGGCACCTACAAGGAACACACCTATATAATAATGTTCGCCTGCGCGCACGGGATGGAGAGGCAGATAGCTGGTTTGCTGACCGCCATTGACGTAGGCAGTAATCTTACCGTCAGAGTCGCAGGTGATGTCCTGCAACTGAGCACTTCGGGTAGGCTCCTGCTCCAGTCTCTCGATGGGCATGATGGGGAAGAGCTGGTCGATACCCCATGAGTCGGGCATAGACTGGAAGAGCGAGAAGTTGCAGAAATACTTATCTGCCATCTGCTTGTCGAGTTTGCGAAGCTCATCGGGCACGTGCTTCTGATGGTGCGCCAGTTCGGCCACCTCGTGACTGATAGCCCAATAGAGCGACTCTATCTGAGCACGTGTCTTGAGGTCGATAATGCCGTGGCGGAAGAGGTCGAGCGCCTCCTCACGGATATCCTCGGCATCGTGCCAGTCCTCCAGCATGGAACGGCTGGACAGTTTATCCCATATCTCGGTCAGGTCGTGAACCAGCTTATGGTCTTCGGGACTGGGCTTGAAGTCCTCGGGCATCTGGGGAGCAGAAACGCTCTCCAGCACATCGAGAATCAGCACAGAATGATGAGCCGCCAAACTGCGACCACCCTCGGTAATGATATTGGGATGAGGAATATTGTTGCGGTCAGAAGCATCAACGAGCGTATAGATACAGTCGTTGACATACTCCTGGATAGAATAGTTTACTGAACTCTCGGAATTGCTTGAACGCGTACCGTCGTAATCGACGCCCAGACCGCCACCGCAATCCACGAACTCAATGTTGAAGCCCATCTGATGCAACTGCACATAGAACTGGGCTGCCTCACGGAGTGCCGTACTGATACGGCGAATCTTGGTAATCTGGCTACCGATGTGGAAGTGGATGAGCTTCAGACAGTCGGCCATGCCCATCTCCTCGAGCATCTGCAAAGCAGTCAGCAACTCCGAACTGTTCAGACCGAACTTGGAGGCATCGCCACCGCTCTCGCTCCACTTGCCGGAGCCATTGGACGCCAACTTGATGCGGATACCCAGGTTGGGACGCACGCCCAACTTAGCCGCGGTATCGGCAATAATCTTCAACTCGGGCATCTTCTCAATCACCAGGAACACGCGCTTGCCCATCTTCTGCGCCAGCAAAGCCAGCTCGATGAAGTTCTGGTCCTTGTGACCGTTGCAGATGATAAGACTATCCGAGTCCATATTGGTGGCAAGCACAGCATGGAGCTCGGGCTTCGAACCGGCCTCCAGACCAAGGTTGTAACGCTTGCCGTGACTGATAATCTCCTCAACGACAGGGCGCATCTGGTTTACCTTGATAGGAAAGATGATAAAATGCTCTGCCTGATAGTTGTACTCCTTGGATGCCTTACGGAAGCACTCATCGGTCTTCTCGATACGGTTATCCAGAATGTCGGGGAAGCGAAGCAACACAGGAGCAGCCACATGACGGCTCTCCAGATGGTCGACAACCTCCTTCAGGTCAACCTGTATGCAGTTCTTCTTGGGACTGACATACACATGTCCCTTCTCGTTGATGCCAAAGTAGTTGACACCCCAACCCTTGATATTGTAGAGTTCCTCGGAATCTTCAATACGCCACTTTTTCATATCCCCAGAGTTTTTTTCAACAAATCTACACTTGTAGCAATCTTATCGTAATTGTCCAGCAGGCTCACGTCGAGCGTGAACTTAGCCTTGCTGTAGAAAGGTTCACGCTTCTCGAGCGACTCCTTGATGTAAGCCAGCAGTTCCTCGTCGCTCTTGCCCTTGATAAGGGGGCGCTCCACCTTACCCATCTTCAGATGAGCCGCCAGCACCTCGGGCGTAGCCTTCAGGTAGACGGTGTCGGACATAGAGTTCAGATAGTCCATATTGTCGAAGAAGCAGGGCGTTCCGCCACCGCAGCTCAGCACCACATTCTCAAACTCAGCCACCTCGTGCAGCATATTGCGCTCTATCTCGCGGAAACCCGCCTCACCCTTCTCGGCAAAGATGTCTGCAACACGGGTGTGATAGCGCATCTCGATGTACCAGTCAAGGTCATAGAACTGCATTCCCAGGTTCAACGCCAGCTGACGCCCCACGGTTGTCTTGCCGGCTCCCATATATCCAAGGAGAACGATACGTTTCATCTTTCAATTACTTTTTTGCAAAGCGTTTGCCCGTAGCGGGCTTGCTGTCCTGAGCCTCAACAATGGCCAGGCACTGTTCGTAGGTAAGCGACTGGTAATCGGTTTGCTGAGCCTTGGTAAGGTGGTAGTTCTTGCCCTTGTAGAACAAGTAGGCACCAAAACGGCCACGCATAATCTCCATCTCGCTCTCCTCGGTGAAGATGCGGAGGTGCTTCTCAGCATCCTCTCTGCGCTTCTGGTTGATGAGGTCGATGGCATCCAGAAGGGTGATGACCAAAGGATCGATTCCCTTGGGAATTGACACATACTTGCCATCGTGCAACACATAGGGACCGAACTTGCCGGCACCAATGGTGACGGGCTTTGCCTCGAACTCACCCAACTCACGGGGCAGGCGGAACAACTCCAATGCCTCCTCCAGGGTGATGGTCTCAAGACTCTGGTTCTTCTTCAACTGAGCAAAACGAGGCTTCTCGACATCCTCGGCCACACCGACCTGAGCCACAGGACCGAAACGTCCGATCTTGACAGATACCAGTTTGCCACTTACGGGGTCGTTGCCCAAAACGCGCTCGCCTACCCTATGCTCGCTCTTGATATTGTTGGTCTTCTCCACCAATGGGTTGAAACGCTTGTAGAACGACTTGATGATGCTGTCCCAGGTCTTTTTGCCTTCAGCAATCTCATCGAAGTTCTTCTCCACATCGGCGGTGAAGTTGTAATCCATAATCTCGGGGAAGTATTCCAGGAGGAAGTCGTTCACCACGATACCCGTATCGGTGGGAATCAACTTTCCACGCTCTGCTCCGAGCACCACCTTGTTGGTGGTATGCTTAATCTCGCCATCCTTCAGGGTGAACACCTCGCTGTCCATCTGCTCTCCGGGCTTGTCACCCTTCTGCACGTACTCACGTTGCTGAATGGTGGTGATGGTGCTGGCATAGGTACTAGGACGACCGATGCCCAGCTCCTCCAACTTGTGTACCAGGCTGGCTTCGTTATAGCGCATGGGGCGCTGTGAATAGCGACCGGTAGCGGTAACCTCCTTGGCAACCAACTGTCCGCCTACTGCAAGGGGAGGCAGGATGCCGCTATCGCTATCATTGTCGTTGTCCTCGATAGTCTCGCGATATACGCGACGGTAACCGTCGAACTTCACAACCTCACCGTTAGCGGTAAAGGTCTCGTCCATACCCTGGATATTAATGGTCACAGTGGTCTTCTCCAGTTCCGAGTCCGCCATCTGGCTGGCAATGGTGCGCTTCCAGATGAGGTCGTACAAGCGACGCTCCTGAGGCGTTGCCTCGATTTCCTGGTTCTCCATATAGGTGGGGCGGATGGCCTCGTGAGCCTCCTGCGCACCCTTGGCAGAGGTATGGTAGTTACGAATCTTGACGTACTCGGGACCCATTGTCTCGCTGATGACGGCCTTGCTGGCATTCAAGCAGAGCGAAGACAGGTTCACGCTATCGGTACGCATGTAGGTGATGCGTCCGCTTTCGTACAAGCGCTGAGCGATGCTCATGGTCTGAGCCACGGTGAAGCCCAACTTGTGGGCCGCCTCCTGCTGCAGGGTACTGGTGGTGAAGGGGGGGAAGGGTGAACGCTTCAGGGGCTTGGTGGTGATGTCAGAGATGGTGAAGGTGGTCTGCTTGCAAGCCTCGAGGAATGCCTGAGCCTCCTCCTTGGTGCTGAATCTGCGACTCAGTTCGGCCTTGACCTCCTCGCTTCCGCCGGGAAGGGTGAAGAGGGCAATGACACGGAAATACGAATCGCTCTTGAAAGCATTTACCTCACGCTCCTTCTCAACAATCAGTCGCACGGCAACACTCTGCACACGACCGGCCGAGAGGGCGGGCTTAACCTTGCGCCACAACAGCGGAGAGAGCTTGAAACCCACGATACGGTCGAGCACGCGACGCGCCTGCTGGGCATTGACAAGGTTGAGGTCGATGGTACGAGGATGCTGGATAGCGTCCAGGATGGCATTCTTGGTAATCTCGTGGAACACGATACGCTTGGTGGTCTCGGGGTTCAATCCCAGCACCTCGCTCAAGTGCCAGCTGATGGCCTCTCCCTCGCGGTCCTCATCGGATGCAAGCCAGATGGTCTTGGCCTCTTGCGCCTTCTTCTTCAGTTCGGCTACCAGCTTTGCCTTGTCGGCAGGAATTTCATATTGGGGTTCGAAGGTCTTCTCGTCTATACTGAAACTCTTCTTCTTCAAGTCGCGGATGTGACCGTAACTCGACATTACTCGGTAATCTTCACCAAGGAACTTTTCAATCGTTTTAGCCTTTGCGGGGCTCTCCACAATCACCAGATTATCTTTCATAATTTTTTTGTTTTGCTAACTTTAGAAACCTCAGGAACCGCTTGCTGCCATGACTGACTTACGGCACTTCACCCTACATTTCTGCACGAGGTTATTTCTTTTTGTGGCTGCAAAGGTACTACAAAAATTGATATACACCTTATATATTAAGGATTTTTTTTATTTTTTCTATACCAATACGTACGGAATCCAGCCCAAACTCCTCGCTTTTCAGCTCTGAAATGGGTATCCAACTCAACTCTGCCACATCGTCCATAGCCTCAATCTCCGTACCTTCTTCCACATCGCACAAGAAGAAAGCATCGACGGTATGCACCAGAAAACCACTATACAGATAAGTATTAGGTATAGAGAATAGGAACTGCGTGCGCGTTACGCGTAAGCCGGTTTCCTCCAGCACTTCGCGCGCCACCCCTTCCTCGCTCGACTCGAAACAGTCGCAGAAACCGCCGGGCAGGTCGAGCGTTCCCTTGGCAGGGTCCTTGGCCCGACGGGCACAGAGTATCTCGTTCCGCGCGTTGCGAATCACAGCCACCGTGGCAGCACTCGGATTGAAATAATACACAAATCCGCAAGCCTCGCACTTCTTCGACTTGTCGTTGTGTTCAACAAAATGCTCCGACCCACACTTGGGGCAAAAGCGAAACTGACTGAATGGATGCATTGTCACTTGAGGTTTAACTTATACTTGGTTACGGCAAAATTACGCATTATTTGCGAAAATCACAATTTTTTGCGAATTTTCTTGCATCCCACCCTTTTCAACCCACCGCAATCCCCTCTCAATCCACTCTTCTACTCTACTCTTCTACTCTACTCTTCCTCCGATGAGATTATGCTGAAACTCCAATCAAAGTCCAATCAAAGTCCAATGAAACTCCAAAAAATATAAGAAAACATTGTAGTTTCATTGTAATTTCATTTGTATTCAACTAAACTTACAGTACACGAACGTAAGAGGCACCTTGTTTTTTGAACGTAGGAACCACGCCTTCATCCAACAAAGCCAACACTCACCAGCCAAACAGGCCCTGCGCTCAGCAACCAAAGCAAAGCCAGCACCCACCAACCAAACAGGCCCTGCGCTCAGCAACCAAAGCAAAGCCAGCACCCACCAACCAAAGCAAAGCCAGCACCCACCACCCAAACAGGCCCTGCGCTCAGCAACCAGAGCAAAGCCAGCACCCACCAGCCCCAGTTCCCTCGGGTTCTCCCGAGGGCGCATACTGAGGGCACCTACCAAGGGCGCATACTGAGGGCGCATACTGAGGGCACTCATCACCCCATGCTACAACTTCCGAAATAGACCATTTGGCCAACTTGAAAGTGCCAATTTGCAAAGTCCACTTTCTAAAATGGCACTTTTTCATACTAAATTTCAATAAAAAATATGAATATTATTCCGTTTTTTGTATCTTTGTCATAGTTCAGAATTACGAAAACTAATGATGACAAGGATGCAAGAACCAGTCAGGCCGTAACAATCACCTTGAAAGCTTTTAGTTCTTCAAACATTCAAAAACAAAAACATGAGTCCCCGTGTCCTCTTCCCAAAGTCAGGCATCGAACTCAGCAACGAAGCCGGAATACGCATGCTAAAATCTGACCAGTTGCAAACATAGAGAATAGAAAAACAATTGTTAATAAAAAACTTATTGGAATATGATCGAGTGGTTTAATTCATTAGAGAGTCTTCTTCGCACATTTTGGGGCATTGCCATTTTCTTCAGTCTGTTCTTCGTCATACAGAACATCTTGACGCTCATCGGTTTGGGAGGTTCGGACGCCGACGGAATTGACGGGCTTGACGGAATAGATGCCGATACCAGCAGCGATGGTGATACGCTGGGAACAGGTGGAGCCACACAGCTCTTTACCATCCGCAACCTCGTCAACTTCATGTTGGGTGTAGGATGGGGAGGCGTATGCTTCTACCAGTACATCGAGAACCACCTGTTGCTCTGCCTCGTATCCCTTATCGTAGGAATTGTCTTCGTAGTGTTCTTCTATTTCGTATGGAAAAAGATGCTCAGACTGGAGCGCAAGGGCAACATCAACATACAGGAATGTGTTGGTTGTGTATGCGACGTGTATCTCCGCATCCCTGCCTCTCAGAGCGGTATGGGAAAGGTACAGGTAAGCTTCTCGGGCTCCGTACAGGAACTCCAAGCCATGACCGACTCAACCGAGATGCTTCCCAGTGGCAGCAAGGTGCGCGTTCTCAAAGTCATCGACGGAAATACACTTCTGGTTGAAAAGGCGTAGTTACTGACAACGGACAACAGACAACCGTCATCAGACTGCTGACAGCCGTTATCGGCCGTGTCAGCAAACAACGGACTGCAGACACCCGACAGCCGTAATCAGGCAGCATCAACCTAAAACAAAACTTGAATTATTAATTTTAAATTTAAATAATTATGATTGAACCCATTTATCTTATTGGAGTAGGCGCCGTAGTGCTGTTCTTCCTCATCGCCGCCCTACTGAATCGTTATCGTCGCTGTCCTAGCGACAAGATCCTGGTTATCTACGGAAACAAGGGTGGCACACACAGTGCCAAGTGCGTGCATGGTGGTGGTGCCTTCGTATGGCCCATCGTTGAGGACTATGCTTACCTCTCGCTGACTCCCATCAGCATCGATGCCAACCTTACCAATGCACTTTCACGCCAGAACATCCGCGTTGACGTTCCTTGCCGCTTTACCGTAGGTATCAGCACCGAACCCGACAGCATGCTGGCTGCTGCAGAGCGCTTGCTCGGCCAGACTGCACAGCAGATTCAGGAGTTGGCCCGCGATATCCTCTTCGGACAGCTTCGTCTTGTTATTGCAACCATGAGTATCGAGGAGTTGAACTCTGACCGTGACAAGTTCCTCGAGGCTATCTCTGCCAACGTGGAAGTAGAGTTGAAGAAGATCGGTCTCCGCCTCATCAACGTTAACGTAACCGATATCAAGGACGAGAGCGGATACATCGAGGCTCTTGGCCAGGAGGCTGCTGCCAAGGCTATCAACGAGGCTAAGGTACGCGTTGCCGAGCAGGAGAAGCTTGGTGAGATTGGTAAGGCTGATGCCGTTCGCGAAACCCGTATCCGTACTGCCGAGGCTAATGCTGCTGCCGTGAAGGGTGAGAACGAGGCTAAGGTGGCCATCGCCAACTCTGATGCCGTACGTCGCGAGGCTGAGGCAGAAGCACAGCGCAAGGCAACTGCTGCCGAGAAGGTGGCTCAGGCTCAGGCACTCGAGGAGGCTTACGCTGCCGAGCAGAAAGCCGAGAATGCACGTGCCAACCGTGAGCGCAGTACACAGACCGCCAACGTCATCGTTGCCCAGGAGATTGAGAAGCGTCGTCTCGTCCTCGCTGCTGAGGCAGAGGCAGAGCAGAAGCGTGTCAATGCAAAGGGTGAGGCTGATGCCATCTATGCTAAGATGGAGGCAGAGGCAAAGGGTCTTTACGAGATTCTGACCAAGCAGGCCGATGGTTATGACAAGATGATCAAGGCTGCCGGTGGCGATGCTACCAAGGCATACACCTTGCTCTTGCTCGAGAAGCTGCCCGAACTTGTCAAGACTCAGGTCGAGGCTATCAAGGGTATCAACATCGACAAGGTTACCGTTTGGGACAATGGCGGTGGCAATGGCAACGGCCAGACCAGCACAGCCAACTTTCTCTCAGGTCTCATGAAGAGCGTTCCTCCTTTGAACGAACTCTTCGACCAGGCTGGTCTCAATCTCCCCGAGTACTTGGCCAAGAAGAAGGATGCAGAACCCGCTCCCGTAGAGTACGAGGAAAGCGAAGAGTAAGAAAGGAATAGCAAGAGAGAAAGACGAATAGCAAGACAAGTATGCTATACTTTCTCGTCGACAATAGCAAACAGGCAACGGCCAGTCCGTTGCCTGTTTTTCTGTTATTCGCCACCGATTATCCACCTCCCATTGCCCTTTTACCCGCCACATTTAGCTTAATTTGACAACAAAACGAAAAAAAATGCCTTAAAAATTTGCAGAACAAAAAAAATGTCGTACCTTTGCAACCGCAAACGCGAGAAACGCAATTGCCGTACATGCCCAGATGGCGGAATTGGTAGACGCGTTGGTCTCAAACACCAATGCCGCAAGGCGTGCCGGTTCGATCCCGGCTCTGGGTACTCGAAAGAGTAAATCGAACTCCTATAAACATAACGTTTATGGGAGTTTCTTTTTCTAAACAAAGGACATTCTAACCAATATAGACAAACAGTACCATCTAATACGTAGTGAGTTTACCTTACCAATATTCTGAAAATGAAAAAATACATGACCATATTACTCGGCACAACAGTACTGACAACAGGATGCCGTTCGTCAGAGTATGCCGAAGGCAACGAGGAAACCGTGCAGAAAGTACTGCACGAAAATACCCTGTTAAAGAAGAGTGAGAACAAGCATGGCGTGGAGTCGTTCGACAAACTGACCACCAACGACTACCGCGAAGCCATGAAGCGTGGTATGGAGGAGCAGATGGAAGCGGTGAAGGCCATTGCCAACAATACACAGGCACCCACCTTCGAAAATACCATTGCCGCCCTTGACCAGAGTGGCAAGATGCTGGACCGTGCCGCAAGCACCTACCAGCCTCTGACCAGCAGTAACTCTACACAAGAGTTGCGCGACCTCTCAAAAGAACTCCAACCGCTTATTTCAGCTCATTCCGATGACATCTATATGAACCAGACCCTCTTTGAGAGGGTGAAGAAGGTGTACGACGATGTCTCGCAGGAACAGCTCACCCATGAACAGCAAAAACTGGTGGAAAAGGTGTACAAGAGGTTTGAACGCAATGGCGCCAACCTCAATGCAACGGACAAGGAACGCTTGCGCGAACTGAACCAGCAGATCTCTGCCCTGCAATTGCAGTTCAGCAACAACCTGCTACACGAAACCAACAACACCTTTGTAACGGTGGACGACGTCAAGGAACTGGACGGTCTGTCGGAAGGCGACATCCAGCGTGCTGCCGCCATGGCTACCGAACAGGGACAGGAGGGCAAGTATATGTTCAACATGCAGCGAGCTTCATGCAATCCCGTACTGCAATACTGCAAGAACCGCGAATTGCGACGCAAGGTATATCTGGCTTACTGCAACCGTGGCAATGTCGACAACGAATACGACAACAAAGCCATCAGCGCCCAATTGGTACGCCTGCGCCTGGAGCGTGCCCGACTGATGGGCTTCAATACGACTGCCGACCAGATTCTCGACACACGAATGGCAAAGAAACCCGAGGCCGTCTACAATCTGCTTAACGAGATCTGGACGCCTGCGGTACAGAAGGCCAACGAGGAGCTGGCAGACATCCGTGAGGAAATGAAGAAAGACGGACTGAACTGCGAACCAGAAGGATGGGACTACCGTTTCTATCTGGAACGCGCCCGCACCAACAAATTCCAGTTTGACGAGCGCGAACTCTCCGAATATCTTGAAATCAACCAAGTGCTGAAAGGCGTATTCTACACCGCTAACCGTCTGTATGGTGTCACCTTCAAGAAGGTAACGGACGAACTGCCCAGCTACGACCATACCGCCGATGCATGGGAGGTATACGACTGCGACTCGAAGCTCTTGGCAGTCTTTTACAGCGACTACTACCCGCGCGACGGCAAGCGAGCTGGTGCCTGGTGTACTTCGTTCCGCAGCCAGACCTATGAAGACGGCAAGCGCGTACAGCCTATTGTTGTAAACGTGTGCAGCATGACTCCCCCATCGGCCGACCGCCCCGCCTTGCAGACGGTGGATAACGTAACGACCATGTTCCACGAGTTCGGCCATGCACTTCACTCTTTCATGCGCGACGTGCATTATGATGGTGTAGCATCCGTTGAGCGCGATTTTGTAGAGTTGCCCTCACAAATCAACGAGCACTGGGCATTCGAACCCGAGGTGCTTGACGTCTACGCCAAGCATTACAGCACAGGCGCTTCACTTCCTAAGGAATTGCTGGAGAAATATGATGCTTGTTCGAAGTACGGACAAGGCTTTGCCACCGTTGAGTACCTGGCCGCTTCTCTGGTTGACATGGACTTGCACACGATGACCGAAGTACCCGAAGACTTTGACGTGATGCGCTATGAAGAGGAGAAACTGGCAGAGCGTGGCATTCCACGTCAGATTCAGCCCCGTTATCGCGTAACGAACTTTTCGCACACCATGGGCGGAGGTTACACCGCTGGTTACTACAGCTACATCTGGGCAGAGGTGCTCGATGCAGATGCTTTTGACGCGTTCAAGGAAACTGGCGACATCTTCAACCAAGAGGTTGCACAGAAGTTCCGTCAATACATTCTTACTCCTGGTGGCATTGACGACGGTATGACCATGTATCGCAACTTCAGAGGCAGCGAACCCAAGATTGATGCCCTACTGCGAAACAGAGGACTGAAGTAAAAAGACAACAGACAACGGACAATAAGCAACGAACATCTGGCTATGGTCAATAGGGACCCGGCTGTTCTGTCCGGAAAAATGCCCCCATGAGGCAAGAATAAATATAAAAGCGGAGGAAGTGCATCTTTCTCCGCTTTTATATTCTATCCTATACACTAAATCCCTCACCCTTTTACAACATTACATGCAACAAGTTCGACGGTGATAACCAAAGTAAGAGAATAATTGCAGCATTGAAGAATTTACATCGCGACTCGCAGAGCGTTGTAGAGCATATCAAGGAAATGCATGAGAGATCCTTTTAAACGGCTACATGAAGTTGCAAATAAACGAATATGATTTTTTTGGGGGGTACAGCCCCTTCCCATCATTTATTTGACGAGGAAGAACCGGTTGCTTTCACCCCCATCTGCACTCGCTTCTCCGAATCGATAGCACGAACGGCTTCATGACTGTCGTAATCAACGGGACCCGTGACGAATTCGGGAACATTGTACGAGAAGAACAAATCACGATAGAAACGACGTGGATTGGACTGCGGTAACATGAAGGGTTTGGTCTGCTTGCCATCTTCACCAATATGCGTGAAGTATGGACGGGTAAAAAGACCATCATCGCGACGAGATGAGAATACCATCCATCGACTGTTACTGCTCCAACTGTGATATGACTCCGTGTTATTGCTGTTGATCCTGTCCATAGCGCTGACAGAACCGTCGGACAGATTCAGCATATACAAGTCTGCCTCAGGATGCCAGATGCTGAACTGACCATAATCGGACATGGTATAAACCAGATAGCGACCATCATAGGAAGGACGGGGGAAAGAAACACTCTTGCCCATAGCCTTCGCATTGACCAAGGTATCAATGTGGTCTCCGAATACGCCTCGGTCTGCATCAAACGAGATGGAGCAAAGGTTGTACTGGATGCTGTCAAACTGGGCACTGTTGGTCTGCATGGTATCGGCAGCGCAGAAGAAGAGCGTCTTGCCATCAGCCGAAAAAGCAGGGAAAGTCTCCATCACATCCTTACGCATCAAGAGTGGCGTAATGAGCAACTGGTTGCTCTCAGTATCGTACACAACCACGTCGGAGGCACTGTCGTACACCTCAATACGCTTGGTGTCGCGCACGTGGAAGACCTGTCGGGTGGTATTGGTGCTGTAGGCAATGAACCGGCCCGTGGGATGCCAGTATGGATAGACGCATGATCCAACCGTCTGAGCCGTCTCCGTATTGTATGCATTGATTTCTCCATTGAGACGTATCAGGGTAGCACCCTTCTCGCCTCTGATATGCAGACTCATATTGGTAGGATTACCCCGATTGAAACTGTGGCAGTTGACACATCCCTGAAACTGGGTGTTCTCAATCAATGCCGTCTGCTTGCTATTTGACAGGCAACACTCATAGATTCCCATCTTGCTATAAACACCATAGCCCGGTTCGATGAGACGGTAAACAATGCCATAGTCTATGCTGTCGTGACTGACATAAATACTGAAAGGCTGATAGGTCTGCCATCCCGTATCGAACTTGGCCGACACCTGAACCTGGAGCGAATCATCTATGCTGTGCGACAGCAACTCGTGCCACTCATTCTCGTCAATACCAGCAGACTCCTTGCCTTGCGCATGAAGCTGATGCCCGTCGGAACCGGTAATCACCACATCTATCAGCGTGGCCGACTCGTCTGCCATGCAGAAGTCCAAAGGTGCTATGTTGACGGGGACGGTCACACCAACATAATCGGGAAAGATGGCAGGCTGGGAGGCAACCTGCGAGGCATTTTCCACCTTCTCCTGACAAGAGGTAAGGCAGGCAAGGAGGAACATGCAAAGAAGTGTATATTTCTTCATCGGAGTGAATCTGTTTTTTGGGTGTAATATTGATACCAATAAAGGTCGCGGTTAAGCATACAGGCACCCAACAGATATTGATGCGCCATGAAATTGCTGTCGTTGGCCTGTATCTGACGACCGAGCATGTGATAATAGTCACGGTCGTGGAAGAAATAGTCGGAATCGGGCAATGCAGCACGCAAGCGACCATATTCCTCATGTCGGGCAATAGCCTCCTCGTCATAGAGTAATGCCAGTCTCTCCTGAGCCCATGAGCGATAGTTGAGGGTCTTTGACAATGCCAGCAGATACTTGCGCGCCACCTCATAGTTTCCGCAAATGAGGTTGGTTTCGGCCAGACGCCTGTAGCAACGTCCACTCTTCTGATAGTCTTGTATGGCTTCCTGAGCCTCGAACACATAACGCTGTGCCGTGTTGATGAGTCCCAACTGGTAATACACCTCGCTGGTGGTCAGCGGACTGATGGGATCGCGCTGGAAGTCGGGCAGAAGACCAAACATGCCGTTTTGGTTATAGTCGAACATACGATTGGCCAATTGTCCCTTCATTGCCAATGCAAGATTGAGTGCCGTACACGAGATGGCATTGCTTGGCTTTTTCTTGTTTGCTGTTTCCAGAATACGGTTCCACTGCTGGAAGCGTGCCATAAAGTCATACGACATCACTTCTTCGGATGCTGCATTGTAGGACTTCTTCACATTGATTCCGCCCACAATGGCAACAACGGCACAGATACTTATCGACAACCACCGTTTAGACGATGTGGAAGGCAGGCAAGGCACAAGGGCGGTAAAGAGTGCTGCCAACCAAAGTACCGACGGAACGAAAAGCGGATCTCGATGATAATGAGGTGAAAGATAAAGTCGTTTCAAAGGCACGTCAACCCAGTACTGTGCCAAAAGGGGCATCAGCACTACCACAAGCATGGCGCCCACGGCAAACAGCATCTCCGTCTTGTTGTGCGAGCGCATCGCACTACCCCACCCTAACATGGTGGCAACAATGGCAACAGGACCCAATGCCCAATAGAGAAGAGGCGCCAGGAACAATCTCATGAAGCGACGCACCACATCGTTACCGACAGAAGAGATTGCCCAATCGGCCAACAACGCCAGCAAGAGTGCAACGATAGCACCCAGAAGTGCATTCTCATCGCAGAAGAATACCCACGATGCGAAGACCGGTATCAGGCTCAACCCCTGAAGCCATCCCTGATGGGATGCTCTCCATAGAAGCAGGAAAAGAACTGCCAGCAAAACTGCCACGATAGTTGCACCCGTCCATGCCTGCAAGAAGAACTGGGTAAGGAACCTGCCGAACAAGTCAGCAACACCTCCCGGCATGGAAAGAACGTCTGCTACATAACCGCTATCAAACAGAAACAACTGGTATTGTTCTTGAAAGTGCAGATGATGCGGATAACAAAGTCCAAAGAACAGGAGTACCGAAACAAACAGGATGACTGATATCAGTATCGGAAGTGACTTGGAAAAGGGAATTGTTTTTTTCATGAATAACAAGTAAGTTAACTCACCTCATGTGACAGATGAACTTGCGGAAATGAGACAAGGGAAAACTATTTGTCGAACACCCTGCTGAATTCGGCAACGCTGATTCTGACAGGCTCAACCATGAACTCCGGACGATTGTAACTCTTCAACAGGTAGGTATTCACTTCGGGATCTTCCTGTGGAAGAAGGAAGGCCTTTTCGGCTTTTCCGTTTTTGAAATAGGAGAAATAGACACGGCTATAGGTACCATCGAGACGGCGACTTGCACACATAATCCAACGTCCGTTGCTCGACCAGGTTGGATAACTGTCCGATTCATCCTTGCTGTTAAGAAGAGAAAGGTCGAAAAGCTGGGGACGTTCCCTGCCTTGAATGGTGTCGGGAAGGCTTTCTTCCTGTGTCACGACACAACCCTTATCAAGCGGCATACATACGATGTCTGCGTCACGATGTCTGCTATGAAAACAACCATACTGCCCTTCTGCAAACAACAAGTTACGGCCGTCAGGACTTACACGAGGCAAGGTGGCACTCTTATTGACCGAGGCAGCATCATATACCAGCTCCTCTTCGCCGAAAGCACGCGTGGCCAGATTAAACGAGCGTCGATATAAGTTGTACTGCAGATACGAATAGGTGGACCTGATATCCTTGTCACGCAGTTCTTCTGGAAGTGGAATGGTTTTGCAATAATAAAGGTACTTGCCGTCAGGTGACCATGCGGGGTACACCTCTAACAGTTCCGGGTCATCGCAGATGACGCTCACAGAATCGGCCTCCACATCATAGAGAATCAAGTCGCTAATCTCATCATACACTTCAATCTTGTTAGCATTTGACGTATGGAATGCCTGGCGTGTCTTATTGCTTGAGAAGGCAATCAGTTTGGCTGTAGGATGCCATGCTGGATAGGCACCGCCAAAGGCCGTGACATCGCGTTTCAGATTGATCTTTAACACCTTACCATCATTCACAATCACAGTACCACTATTTGAGAGACGTACATGGAAGAGCATATTGTCGGTTTTGTGGTTCTGGTAACTGTGGCAATTGATGCACTGACCTACTTCCCTGTCAACACTAGTAATCTCGTTGTTGAATATCTGACTCTCTTCGAACGAAGTGAGATTGCGTTGGGCTATCTCCATATAGTTCCATGCCACATACGAGGGTTCAATAAGGCGATATGACAAATATTCGTCTATAGGTTCCTCGGCTATATGAATCTCAAAAGGCGTGAACGATAGCCATTCATCTCCTTTCTGTCCCCAAACCTCCACCTTTATACTCTTTCCTTTGGAAGCGTCAAGCATGGCATGCCATTCCGATTCGGGAATCTGCACCTTCACCCCATCTCCATAAGTCTGCTGTTGACCATCTGGCATACTAAAACGTGCCACACAAGCCTGATATTCATCAGTAGGAAGCATGAAGTTTAGTGGTGCAATATTGCAAGGCACGGTGACATCGCAATAATCTGGGAATATAGCCGGTTGACACTGAGTATCCTTGCACGAAGAAGGCACAGTGGGATGGCTGGCACATGATGACAACCACATCAAGGCCACAGCCACAAGAGGGAGAAGAAAGAGTGTATATCTTTTCATACAGAATCAAGCTTTAATAAGTCCTTTTCTTGAAGAAGTAGTAATACCAGTAGGTGTCACTCCATTCTTTTTGCATATCCATAGCCACCGTTCCCAGCTTCGTACCAGGCTTCATCTTACTTTTCAGTTGCGCGGTGAATGCCTTGTAACGATTGTAAACATCCTCCTCAACGGGGAGCATCATTCGCTTTTCTTCTGGAGCCCTGTCCAGATACAAGATATATGCCTCCTGAGCATGCACGGGGAAATCGTCATTGGTATGCAACTTCAGATACTTACGAAATACGTCCCAGAAGGCATTTGCGTCACAGCGTATCATGGTATAAAACAATGCCTGTTCCGAAGCCACTTTGCTGTTGACCTTATCCCACAGACAGATGCTGGTCACTATGTATCTGTCGCTATTCTCTACACCGGTGATTTCATCGGAATAAGAGTTTTGTAATTCTTTGATATACTTTGTAGGAGGAGCAGGCTCCCAGTCGCTGTAAAAAGGATGATTGTGCAGAAGCTTGGTATAACGTTCAAGGAGCTTAACTTCTCCCGTGGCCATACAGCAACGAGAGAGCATCTTCAGATAGAACGGTGAGAAACCTGTCTGTATGCTACCTTCATAATTAAGGCGAATAGCTTCGGTTATCAGTCCGTAGTTATAATAAGCGAGAGGTGCAGCCGTATTCAGGAAACCGACATGCAGCGTGTCGGGATTGTAAATGCCTGCATCAATGTTGCCCATTTTGAAAGAGCGGTCAAGTAAACCTCCCTGGTTCATCAAGGCAATGTTGCGAAGCATCGTCATCGTGGTGGTCGATTCCTCTGCATCAGCAGCAATATTAAGCACCTCATTCCAGTTTTCTTCCTGAGAATAGCGTACCATACGCATTTCGTTGATGTAGTTCCTGTCATGAAACCTAAGCGATGTGACAAAGACCATACCTACTACAGCACTAAGCGCAGGGACAAACCACTTTTTGGCATAGCGACCAAACGCAGAAATGAGCAAGGTGAGAGCCCCCAGTACAAAGAAAGGAATAGAGAGCGACTTGCCTACATCATTGGGTGTCTCAAAATGAGGCATACCAGCCATTACCAAATCATCAGGCTTTATATTTGAATATAAAAGAGTCCTCCAGACAGGTGCTGCTATTATAAGCACTATTACTGCTACGGCTTCACGCCACGAAGGTTTTTCTATAACAGCCAGGCTCAGTACAAAGAGCAAGGCAAACCATCCAAGCACAGGATAAAGGCATAAACCCAACACATACCATACTATGTGCCACTTACGAGGCGTACTGCGAGCCGTCCACAAGAGTAGCAACATAACAAGATAGCTCACAGATTGTGAGAACCAATAGCCCTTTATGGTGAAAATATAAATCCAATAGCCCAGGTCAACTACCGATGTAAGCAGGCAAGCTACAGGCAAAAGCATTAGAGCCACAGAACTTTCCGTCAAACTGAAAGCCTTTTTCCCCACATAGAATATAAACACCCAGATAAGTGCAAGAATAGATGCCCCTAAAGCAGGATGATAGAAGAACTGCGTGAGCCATGCCCCCACGTACTGCATCAAGCCAAACGGCTTTGACATGAGGGTATGGAAGAAAGGCGTTCCGTAGAGAAACTCTGAACGCTCGTGAGCCGTATAAAACACTTCTCCGTTGAGAAAAAGCATGAATACGACAAACACCATAGAAGTCAGCAGACTTGCATAGCATATTGTCTTTGAAACTTTCCGTGAAACATGGAATCGACCCATTATTGTTTTTGATTGTCTTTGTTGTTAAACGAAATATTGCTTTTGCTCCATCATCCAATGACCCACCTCTCGATATTACGCGTCTTGCTGTCAAAGTTCATTCCGATGCGGATAATCTGCCGGCCAGAAGTATCGAAAGGCAAGGCATAGTGCTTATCCTCTATCTGCGCCAAAGCCTCTTCTGCCGTGCCATCCAGTTTAAACTCCATCACATAGCAGAACTTAGGCGACTGAAGCACAAGGTCAATGCGCCCCTCGCTGGTATGATATTCTGCCTGCACATAGAATCCCATCAACTTGAACAGTAGCCACAGCACATTCTGATAATGGTTTTCAAGGTTCTTGAATGCCTATTGGCAATTTCTGAACAGCGTCCATCGCGATTACATTGATTCTGTGTTGCAAAGATATAAAATTTATTACGACATTCCAAACAATAGCGTGAAATTATGCCACATACATTACACTTTGCTTTTGGGACAGAAACATACAACATTGAAATAGGCTGGTCCATTTTACTGAACCAGCCTATTTTTAATTATCCTATTTTGGAAATATTATTCCTCATAGTAAACAGAACGAATCTTCAAAGAACCACGGCGAACCAAGATGTCCAAGTCCTTACCGCCGCCACCGTTACCGCGAGCGCAATCCTTAGCGATTTCCTCTTTGATGGGCACTTCCCACAAACCGGGACCTTCGATGATTACCTCGTCTTGATAGACAGTTGACCACCAACCGTTCATGATACGTACCATGGTAGGACCTGCGGGCTCACCCCAGATACCACCGTCAGAGGGATTAGCCTCTTCCACATCGAAGATGAGGGTCTTGAAGCCCCAATATACATCGTCTGAGAGATAAGGAAGACCCTTGCCCTCGTTGTCGCTGAAACGACCTGCAGCAGCATCACCCTGTTCGAGCACCAAGGGCTCACCCTGATAGATGGGGTACTTCTTAAGTTCCTGAGTAATAACCTCACACTTTACAGGGAAATCGGTAGTGTACATAGTACCATCGGCACAAATTGCAGTAAGAGTAACAACATGCTCACCCACCTTCATCTTCTTCCAAGCATAGTTGCCGAACGTTGCCTTAAGAGTATCACCATCGAAGAACCACTTGGCATTTACGGCTGCAGAGGTTGAGCACGAAATCACATTACCGAACTTGCCATTTTCAGCTACGTCAACCGTAACAGTTGACTTTTCAATGAGTTCCTCAATAGTGATTTTACCGTCATTGCTGAAATCCTCGTGAACAGGATCACAAGCTACCAACGCACATGCTGTGAGCAGAAAGAAAAATATCTTTTTCATATTCTTTACTAAATTATAAGATTAATACAATGTCTTATACTGAGTCGTAGGATCAGATGCATCCCAACCGGGGTTCTGCACAAGCTTACCATTCATGATGGTAATCTGACTCTGGGGCTTAGCCAAGAAACCATTGGTAGCAATGTAGCGCTCAGTCCAAGAGCAGGTCATGTGCTCCATAGTACGCTTGTTAGACTTATCACCAAGGCAAACGATCTTCTTACCAGCCTGAGCCTGAAGAGCCTTGGGAGCATAAGAATCAGCAGTAGGCTTGTTACCTGTCCAACGACGCATATCGTTGAAGCGAATACCCTCGAATGCAAACTCCCAACGACGCTCGTCCTGGATAGCCTTCAAAGAGTAACCGGTCTCAGGAACGCCAGCACGCTTCTGAACCTTGTTGAGATAGGTCTTGTCACCAGTCAACTCAGCGTGCATCAGGTAAACGTCAGCCAAACGCATCAAGTAGAAGTCCTCAAAGTGGTCACCCTGCATAGGATTGTCAAGAGAGCTGGTCTTAAAGCCAGGAGCAGCGTCCCACCAGGGAGAGTCACCTGTCAAAGCGTCAACAGTAACACCGTTCCACTTCTTCACACCATAGCCAGACTCCTCGCAGTCGTCCTTAACATAAGAGTACTCGGTAAGCTCATTGTCGCAGTCAATCAAAGAGCCCAACTTACGGATATCGGTATATTCGCCATTTCTCTCTGCCATTGTCCAGTCATCCCAGATGTTGCAAGAAGGAGTACCCTGACCCCAACCCTGAGTGAAGGGATAGGTATAGTCACGGTTACCATTGTTACCATTTACACGGAGAGCCCAGAATACAGAGAGGTAGTTACAGTACATACGCGCAGTTGCATAAGGCTGAGTAATACCCCAGCTTGAAGCATTCATGAACTGAATCTGGAAGATTTCCTCGGTGTTACCATTACCCATGCCAGGCATGTCGAAGCAGTTCTCACGCTTCATGTCAGCGATGAAGTCATAGTGATGACCAGTACCGGTTTCGATAGCCTTCTTTGTCTCATCGTAAACCAAGCTGTTAGAGTACTGCCAGAGTGAACGGTAGTCCTCGCAGAGCTTATAGCCACCATTGTCGATGACATCCTTAAGACCTGCCACAATGTCAGCCTGAGAAAGAGAGGTTGCTGTGCAACCCTCCTGAGCAACGAGGTTGATAGCGGGAGCAGAACCAGAAGCCAACTCGCCTACGTTCTTGTAGAAACCAGCCCAGAACATGTAAGCACGAGCTGCAAAAGCTTTAGCTGCATACTTGTTGGCATGACCATTGCCTGCAAAAGCAGCATCGCCCATAAGGTTCATACCAGAAACAAAGTCAGAAAGAATCTGAGGATAGATGACATCCTCTGCACTTACCTGCTGCTGCATCTCATCAGTAACAGTAGTACTGGTTACCAAAGGTACATCGCCATACATCTGGGTCAGCCACAAGGTATAGAGACCACGCATGAAGTAGCCCTCACCCAAAAGCTGATTGCGCTTAGCCTCATTGCCTGTCCAATCTACATTATCGATGGTCTCAATCTGGTTGTTAGCACGTGAAATACCTGCGTATAAAAGCTTAAAGGGCTCAGAGAACTGGTTTGTACTCATCTCTACAAGGTGATGAAGAGACTTCACCTTGTTGTCCTGCAAACCACCACTACCGTAGCAGTTGTCTGACATGAGCTCCCACCAGTAGAAAGGATTCTGTGTATCACTATCACCACCACCCATAGTATTCATGATACTGTAGGTAGCTGCATTCAATGCCTCCACATCTGCAGGCTTACCAGGGAAGGTTGCCTGAGTCATCTCGGTCACACGTGGATCGGTGTCCAGCATGTCATCACAAGATGTAAACATTGCTGCTGACGCAACAGCCAATGCTGAGAATAAATATTTTTTCATAACTATATTGTCGTATTAGAATTTAATGCTTGCACCAATCAAATAAGTACGTGCACTGGGATAGAGACCGAGGTCGATACCACTTTCCCAAGAGTAACCACCACCTGCATTACCTACCTCAGGATCGAGGCCAGTGTAACCTGTGAAGGTGCAGAGGTTCTGAGCCTGGAAATAGATACGGAGCTGCTGGAAGGGGCATGACTTCCAAACGTTCTTGAAGTCGTAACCCAAGGTCAAAGCCTTAATCTTGAAGTAGCTTGCATCCTCCATGTAGCGGTTAGAAATCCAAAGAGTGTTGGTATGACCAGTAGCAGAAAGGCGGGGCGTATCGTTTGAGGTACCCTCACCATGCCAACGGTTCAGAATGCTGGTATCGTAGTTGTGCTGGTAGCTGTCACCGAATGAACGGTAAGAACGCATATTCTGCTGACCGAATGCACCAGCACCGTTGATTGAGAAGTCAAAGCCCTTGTACTGGATACCGAGGTTGATACCGAGGGTTACGTCGGGGTTGGGGTTACCAATCTCATGACGGTCGCACTCATCACCCTCTGCATAGACAATCTTGCCATCACCATTCCAGTCGTCCCAGATGCAGTCACCGGGCTGTGCACCATCCAGAACAGCCTTGCCTGCTTCGCGGGCAGCTTCAATCTGCTCCTGGTTCTGCCAGATACCACTGTATGACATACCATAGTAGTAGCCGAGAGGCTTGTCAATCTGAACACGTGAAACGTAGTCAGTACCCTGTGAAAGCACACTACCCATACCGTTAATGTAACCAGTCAGGTTTGCAATACGAGTAACCTTGTTCTTGTTGGTAGCTACGTTTACGCTAGCATTGTAACGCAAGTCCTTACCAATTTTGTCGTTCCAAGAGAGAGCCAACTCAATACCTGTGTTCTCTACGTCACCACCATTGACCTGTGACCTAGGAAGACCTGTAGCATAAATATCATCGCCCTTGATGAGCCAATCCTTGGTGGTCTTCTTGTACCAATCGAAGGTTACACCCAAACGGTTGTTGAGGAAGCGAGCGTCAAAACCGAAGTCGAGCTGCTCAGAAGTCTCCCAAGTGAGGTCCTCTGTAGGCAACAGATTAGCATAAGCACCAGTGTGAGGAGTGCCAGAGGTAGAGCTCTCCATGCTGCTATCGAACTTGTAGCCATTGTCATTTGAAGAACCAGACTGTGCAATAGTTGCAAGGTACTGGTATGCAGAGATACGGTTGTTACCATTCTGACCCCAAGATGCACGGATCTTCAAGAAATCCATCCATGACTTGGTGCTCTCCATGAAGTCCTCCTGAGAGATGGTCCAACCTGCTGATACAGAGGGGAAGATACCCCAGCGATGACCCTTGGCAAAGATGCTCGAACCATCAGCACGAAGGGTAGCTGTTGCCATGTACTTCTCCTTGTAGTTGTAGTTTATACGACCGAACCAAGAAGCCAGATAGTTTTCGTCATTAGGATTACCAGTCAGAGTTGCAGCTGTAGCATCGTCAAGCTTAAAGTTTGACAGGTAAGCTGAATTCCAATCCTTAAGGGTAGCAAGCTGCTCACCCTCGAGAACCTTGTTAGAGCCACCTACGTTTGTACTCCATGCAGAGCTCTCGAAGCTCTGACCTACCATTGCGCTGATCTTGTGGCCATTGAATGAGGGAAGATCGTATGACAGAGTGTTCTCGAACGAGTATGAAGAACCCAACCAAGCGTTCTGGCTAACAGAGTAAGAATTTACAGTACCAGAACCTGCAGATGGTGAACGAGGTACGCCGAAGCTGCGATATGCACCATTTCTCCAACGATAGTTGAGCTGTGAACGCCATCTCAAACCCTTGATAGGCTGGATGGTAATGAAACCAGAAACGCGAGCGTTAAGGTTACGGCTCTCAGCCATTGAGTTGAAACCACCCTTAGAGAGACCCTCATAGGGGTTGCTGAAGTAGAAGTCGTTCCACGTTCCTGCGCCATAGTTTTGATAGTTTGCATGGTTGTAAAGAACACCAGGTTCTGCAGTAGGATCGATTTCATTAGCATATACAGGCATCAAAGGAGTTGTCTGCAGCAAGCTGTGGATGTAGCTCCAGTACATACCGTCCTCAGCCAGGTCATGACTCTTGTTGTAGCCCAAGTAGAGGTTCTCACCAATGGTGATTACATCGAGATCCTTGTTCTTCAAAAGAACGTGATCGCTGTTCATGCGGATAGTATGACGGTTGTAGTAAGAAGCCTGGTCTGCACCCATGATACCTTCGTTGCCGGTATAGGTGTAAGACATTACAAACTTAGAACGGTCGGTACCACCATTCAAGGTTACTGCATGATTGTTCTGTACGGCATTCTTGTTGGTGAACTGATCCCACCAGTCGGTACCTTCCCAACCATTGGCTACCTTGTCGAGCACATTCTGGGGAACGTATTTTGCCCAATCCAACTTAAAACCACCCGTGTTGAACATATACTCATCGATGATGTTCATATACTGGGGAGCATTCAAGAGCTGAGGACGCTTGTAAACGTTAGACCATCCCACAGAACCATTATAGCTAAGTTCTACCTTACCAGCCTTACCTTGCTTAGTAGTAACAAGGATTACACCGTTAGCAGCACGTGAACCGTAGATAGCAGCCGAAGCAGCATCCTTGAGCACGTCGATGCTCTCGATATCGTTGGGGTTGATGTCATCGATTGAACCACCTGCCACACCATCGATTACAACGAGAGGCGCTGCATCACCAATAGTACCTGCACCACGGATGTTAACCTTGTAGCCCTTGCCAGGCTGTGCAGAAGCCTGAGTAATCATTAAACCAGGCGTCATGGAAGCCAAGGCACCGAGCGCATTCGAAGTGTTGAGGGCAGCTATGTCTTCACCCTTAACCTGGATGGTAGCACCGGTAACGAGCTTCTTCTTCATTGTACCATAACCAACAACTACAACCTCTTCGAGAACCTTGTTGTCCTCCTCCAGGCTAACGTTGACTACTGCCCTGTTACCAACCTTGATCTCCTGAGTGACATAGCCCATGAAGCTGACAACGAGTGTCGCGCCTGGACGCACATCCAGAGAGAAACGACCATTGAGGTCGGTAATGGTTCCGTTACCACTTGTACCCTTCTCGATGACGCTGGCGCCAGCAACGGGGCCCTGATCGTCAGAGATGGTACCTGAAACTTTCTTTGTCTGCTGAGCCTGCTGTGAGAAGCCTGCAAACTGTTCAGCGTGTGCCTGAGGAGCATAACCCAGTCCTACGACCGAGCAAAGTCCTAAAGCAAAAGCTGTCCTTTTGAAGTTTTTGTTCATACTTAAATTATTTAATAGTGAAACCTATAATCACTGATGTTTTTCGTTGGATTGATTAAACCACTTGCTGGAAGTGGGAAAAAAATAATCAGAATGAGCACCCTGTATGGCAAAAGCAGCATACGAAGCGCTTTGGGCGTAATCTAGGGACAAAATCCTAAGGAAAAGATTCTTGTATTCATACGCAAGTTTTTTTTGGTTTTAATTTAATTGGTTAATAATTTTTTATCAAAATTACGAATTTGCCTAAGGTATTAGCTTGTTCGTGGATTTTTCAAATAAAATACTATATATTTATTTTTATTTTTTTATATAAGGTATAAACGCAGGCATACTACGCCGACCTTAGTTTTTCTTAGATTTGTTTTGTTTTAGATTTATTGGTATTCTCGCTTTTGTCATTCCTCCAACACCTGCATATTGCACGCAATGAAGAAAAATGTGCACAAAGATACTTAATATTTCATAAATTTGAAAAGATTTTCTTAAAAAAAACTAAAAAAAAATGTATCAAAAATTATCAAAATTTAATCCAATACCATATAAATTGCAGAATAACAACAAAATACGACACACATATATATTTAATCATTTTTTGCTGAATTATTGTAAAAAAGACAATAATCCCGAAATATCCGTTCATTTGTACCGATTTTGCAGTATGCGTTTGAAGTCAAATAAGTCAACAAGGCCACAGGGCAATGGGCACATTTCCCCAAGAATGGGACTGTGCTCTTGCTCCGCTCTTCCTCCGTAGTGTGTTCGGAGATTGTCCATCGATTCTCCATCGATTGTCCATCGATTGTCCATCGAAACGATGGAGAACCGATGGTGATGGCATGGAGATGTAGTGAACCAATCTAAGAGTCAGCACGAGGATACAATAGAGACAAAATGTGTATTGCCACTTAGCTTTTTTATTTGTATTTCTGCACTTGACATTTGTCTCATCATGGTTTGGGCAAAACTTTTCAACGTAATATTTTGATATTAAAGAAAGATGCCTTAATTTTGCATCATGAATTGCCTACTGCTATACTATACCGGTACCTTCAACACGCGCTACATCACGCAGAAACTGAAAATGCGCCTTGAAGAGGAGGGATGGACCATCACCACATACGAAATCAATCCGCTCAACAATGAGGCACTCGACTACTCTCCCTACGACATCGTGGGACTGGGTTGCCCTATCTATGGTTTTGCGGCACCCTATGCTTTCCTGAAATTCATCAGGGCACAGAAGTTTCCTGCTGGTATGCGCGCATTTATCTACAAGAATAGCGGAGAGACCTATCATGCCAATGATGCTTCATCGAAGTACTTCCTTCGCAAATTGCGACGTGACAAGGTGGTGGTAGAGAACGAGTACCACTTCATGATGCCCTACAACATACATTTCCGCTTTGAGGATGAGTGCATACGCGAGATGCTGGAGATGGACAAGAAACTGCTCGAGATACTGGTGTATGAGGTGACGCATCGCATTCCCAACTGGAAACCTTATAAGATGTGGCCTCGCTTTGTAACCAGCGTGGTGGCACGCCCTCAGTATATTGGTGGAAACGTCAATTCGTTCCTTTACAAGGTTGACAAGAAGAAATGCATCAACTGCGACCAGTGCATCAAGCGATGCCCTACGCAGAACATATACCGCAACAAGAAGGGGGAGATTGCCTTCCACCATCATTGCCTGATGTGTATGCGTTGCTCTTTCTACTGTCCGGCAGATGCCTTCGACATTGGTTTCCTGGAGGATTGGGGATGGCACGTCAACATCAAGGGCGGATACGACTTCAAACGAATAGAACAAATGCCTCTCAAGCCATTCATTACGCCCGAAACCAAAGGATTCTTTAAGTGCTACATCGAGAAGTTTGCACTTATCAATAAGCGCTATGAGGAAATATTTGGCGACAAACCATGCGTGAATAAGAATTGGTGTTTCACAAACGACTAGCCAAGTATTCATATAGCAGAACATTTGTCCTTAACTCCCTTCGCTCAGCGGGCTTGCCCGATGCTTCGCTCAAAGGGTAGAAGAACTCCTTCAATTTCGAGCTAAAAACTTGTAAATATAGAAATTATGAACGACAATACTCAGCAGAATGCAAACATAACCCCTTCTGAGGAAGGAGGCAAGAAACTGGCTCTTTTTGAACCCGTCAAGATTGGCCCCATCACTTTGCGTAACCGTACCATCCGTGCTTCGGCTTTCGAGAGCATGGGCAAGGACTTTGGTCCCACGCAAATGCTCAAGGATTACCACGTAAGCGTGGCAAAGGGCGGTATTGGCATGACCAATCTGGCCTATGCTGCCGTGAACCGCGGAGCAATCTCGTTCAACAGTCAGTTGTGGCTGCGCGATGAAATCATTCCCGGTTTGCTTGACATTACCGATGCCGTGCATGCCGAAGGTGCCAAGGTGGGAATTCAGCTGGGGCATTGCGGCAACATGACACACTGGAGCACGGCAGGATGCTTCCCCGTAGGTGCCTCTACGGGTTTCAACCTCTACTCGCCAACCTTTGTGCGCGGACTTCGCAAGAAAGAACTGCCAGAGATTGCCAAGGACTTCGGCAAGGCGGTAGAGATATGCTATAAGGCTGGCTTTGATGCCGTGGAGGTACATGCCGGTCATGGCTACCTCATCTCACAGTTCCTCTCGCCCTACACCAACCATCGTCATGACGAGTATGGCGGTTCGTTGGAGAACCGCATGCGCTTCATGAACATGTGCCTTGACGAGGTGAAGGAGGTCTGCCTGAAGCGTAATATGGCAATGACGGTAAAGCACAATATGGAGGACGGTTTCAAGGGTGGCATACAGGTACCCGAGTCCATCGAGATTGCCAAGGAGATAGAGCGCCACGGAGCAGACAGCATCGTGCTGTCATCGGGTTTTGTCAGCAAGGCACCCATGGCAGTAATGCGTGGCAAGATACCTACCAAGACGATGGCTTACTACATGCCTTGGCGTTCGTGGCCACAGAAGATTGTCGTTTCGCTGTTTGGCAACAAGATGATCAAACAGTACGACTACGAGGAGTGCTTCTTCCTGGAGAACGCCAAGAAGTTCCGTAAGGAACTGAAGATGCCCCTAACCTATGTGGGCGGTTTGGTGTCGCGCGAAGGCATTGAGCGTGTGCTGGCAGAAGGCTTTGAAACGGTACAGATGGCACGTGCACTGGTCAACGATCCCGATTTCGTGAACAAATTGCGTGAGGGCGACATGAAGACCCGTAGCGGTTGCGACCATCGCGACTACTGCATGGCACGCATGTACTCCGACAGGATGGTATGTTGCCATCACTGTGATGACATCCCCGAAAAGTTATGGAAGGAGTTGAGAAAGATAAAGTAAAAACCATCATCATTACCGGTGCCACTGGCAGCATGGGTGCCGTGGCTACACGTCGCAAGGCGAGCGAGGGTTACAAAGTCATCATGGCTTGCCGCAACACCCGCAAGGCAGAGGAACTGCGCCAGCAAATCATGAAGGAGCAACCCGATGCAGACCTTGCCGTTATGGCGCTCGACCTCTCATCGTCGGCCTCTGTGCGCGCCTTTGTCCATCATTTGCAGGGTATGCAGATTCATGCCCTGTTCTGCAATGCTGGCATCAAGGCACATCGCTTTACGCGCAACGACGAGGGGGTGGAGATGGACTTTGCCACCAACTATCTGGGCAACCGTCTGCTCGTCAATCTGCTGGTGCCCCTGATGGCGCCACAGGCACACGTTGTCATCATGGTGTCATTGACCACCAAGTATGCCAAGCTCGACCTTAACTGGAGGGAACGCGATGAGCGTCACTTCGGACAGTTGTCCACCTACGCCAGTTCAAAACTGGCCCTGTTATACTATGCCATCGGTCTCTCTCGTCGCCATCCCCAATTGTTCGTCAATGTGGCAGATCCTGGCGTAGTCAACAGCAATATGATTACCATGGGACGTTGGTACGACCGCCTTGCCGACATCTTCTTCCGTCCCTTCATCAAGACGCCCGAGCAGGGTGTCTATTCTGCCCTAAATGCCTTGAGTTCCAATGAAAGGATGAAGTATTTCGTGGGGCACAAAATCAAGAACATCCCTTCACGTTTCCTCAACAGTCCCCTTGTGGATCAGTTGTGGGAACAAGCGTAACTGCGCTCTTTAAGAAATCGCTATAGGGTTGCGTACAAAATCTCAAGAAAACGTAAGGCAACAGGAAGAAGAGAATTAACAATAACGAGAATACATAAAATCAACCCCGAAAACAAAAATACCATAAAAAATGAAAAAATTATTTAGCTTAATCCTAACTATGATCATCTGCACACCCGCATTTCCACAGAAAAAACTGGTAGCGCTGAGTTTTGATGACGGTCCCAACACCGAAACCACCGTGTATATGCTTAACGTACTGAAAAAGCATAAGGTTAAGGCAT
>JAZUKS010000032.1:0-9463 GCA_045643405.1 Bacteroidaceae bacterium
GACGTTGCCACGCAGGCTCTGCAACTGCCAATAGTAGTTCTGCACGTTCTGTCGCACATCCTTCTCCGTCATCTCGAGTTGCAACTGACGAACCTCTTGCTGTACCTTTGCCAGCTTGTTTCCATTGATGATCTGACCACCCGAATAGAGCGGTTGCAGGGCTGTGATGCTGGCCACAACTCCTTTCTTGATCATTGAGATGGGGTAGACCATGTTGCCCATGGGGGGCAATCCGTAAGCCGTGAGGTCCATTCCCGGCACTTCCATCGTACCTCGCATAAGGTCCTTGGCACCGATGAACCCCATTCCCATGGCACTGACCTGGGGAAGGTAGTTGGCAAATGCCGAAGCCTTGTCCTCGTTGGCCATGCTGATGTCGAGACGCGCATTCTTGAGGTCGGCATTGTGTTGCATAGCCGACTCGATGCATTGCTCCAGGGTGAGTGTCTGTGCGGTAGCCGAACTGCCAAGCATCAAGGCCACAGCACAAGTGATATGTTTGATTATGTGATTCATTGCTTTTTTCTTTGTTTCTTTTCTTTCTCTGAGAATGAGGTCACTTTCTCATCTTCCAATACACAACGGGCAGAACGGTAACCACAAGGATGAGTGTGCCGATGCCACCGGCAAAGATGGTGATGCCCACGGGCATCCAGAACGAACTGCCACCCAGAATCATGGGGATGACACCTACTGCCGTGGTGGCGGTGGTGAGGAAGATGGGCACCATGCGTCGGCGTCCCGCGTCATAGGCTGCATCGCGTACCGACCAACCCTCGGACACCTTTTGGTCGGCATGCTCGAAGATGAGAATCTCATTGCGCATGATGATACCCATCAAGGTGATGAAACCGAAGAGCGAGGTGAGTCCCAGCATCTTGTTGGCAATAGCCAAACCGATCATGGCTCCAGGCAAGCTCAATGCAATGGCAGCCATGCAAAGGATGGTAATGCCGAAACGCTTGAAGTTGAACAGGATAAAGAAGAAGATGACCACAAGTGCCAGAGCCAGTCCCAATGCAATCTGAGGCACCATCTCGTTGTTTTTCTCTATCTCGCCTCCAATCTCAGCGCGTACGCCTTGGGGAAGTGACATGTTCTCGATGATGTTTCCGATGCGTGTCTGCACGGGCAAGGCATGAATACCGCGCTTGCTCTCGGCTGTGACGCTGACACAACGCTCTCCGTTGCGGTGTACAATCTTGGCTTGCGTCCACGTGGGACGTATGCTCGCCACCTGACGGGCAGGAATGCTGTTGCCGGTCATGTTGGCAAGATACACGTTGCCCAGGTCGCTGAGCATCATGTTGCCGGTCGAGGCGTCCTTGATGACAACAGGCACTTCGTAGTTGTCCTCCCAGATGCTTCCTGCCTGCATCTTGCCCGTCTGAAGCATCATCTGCAACTGAGCGGTGGTGCGGTTGATGCCCAGTTGAGCCGTGGCCACAGGATCGAGTTCTACACTCATGATGGGCATGGGCTGGTCGTAGTCTGTACGTACCCATTCCAATTCGGGCATCTTGCGCATCTCGGCCATGAGCGACTCGGATGCCTTCAGGATGCTATCCATGTCATTGCCATAGAAGCGGTACTCGTAGGTTGGTACGTTGAGGAAGTCCATCTGCTTGAAGCGGACATAGGCTCCCGGCCAGTGGTTGCTGTATTTGGGAGCATACTCGTCGAGCATCTCCAGCGTTGTCACGATGTTGGGTGTGTTGACGATGAATTGTGCAAAGTTGCGCCCACCCATCTGTGGAGCATAGCTTACCTGGAAGCGTGGTGAAGAGCATCCCATGAAGGTGGTGATGCTCACGGCGCGCTCGTCCTTCGAGAGTATCTGATAGAGTTCGTCGGCAATGGCGCGAGTGTGGTCCAGACCTTCGCCTTCGGGCAGGAATATCTCCACGGCAAACTGGTTACGGTCGGCAAAGGGGAACTGTCTGACCTTGAGGGTGGGGAAGATGAGGCTTCCGCCAACGACCAGTGCGATGGCACCTATGATGGTGGTCTTGGGGTTTCGGAATGTCCATGCCAGCGTCTTTTCGTAGATGGCTTGCACCCAGTCGGTGATGTCCTTCTTGCCGGGCTTCTTCTCAGCCGGTTTGCGGATGATGGCCGCACAGAGCAGAGGCACCACGCCCACGGCAATGACAAGCGACATCATGAGGATGATGCTCATGGTGACGGGGAAATAGCCCACCACGTCGCCTGCCTCGCCCTTCATCGTGAAGATGATGGGGTAGAAGATGGCGCAAATGCAGATGGTTGCCAGGAACATGGGTCCCATGTATTGCTGTACGCTCTTCACGGCCGACTCTCTGCGTCCCATTTCAGCGCCCAGGTATTCCAGGTATCCGTCGATGACCACGATGCTGTTGTCTACAATCATACCCAGCGACACGATGTGGCAAGCCAGCGTGATGATGTTGAGGGGAATGTCGAAGGCAAACATGAGTCCCATCGAGATAAAGGTGCTCAGGGGAATGCTGATAGCAGCCACGACGGCCGAGCGGAAGGGGAAGAGCACCATCATGACGAGGATGATGATGGCCATGGAGATGAGTAGGTCGCGAAGGAATCCGTTGACCGAATCTCCTACTACCTGTGGCTGGTCGGTGATGCGTTGCATCGTGACGTCCTCGGGCAGGTATTCGTCCTTGAACTGCGCCAACACCTCGTCCACCTCGCGTCCGTATTGCATGATGTTATGACCATCGCTCATCTCGAGCGAGAGAATGAGGCAACGCTTTCCGTTGTTCTCGATGTAGCTCTCGGTGGTGTCGTATTCTCGTTTCACGGTAGCAATGTCGCGTACCCTTACCACATGGTTCTGTGCATCGCTATACACGATGAGGTTCATCAGTTCCTCCTCGCTTCGCTGGGTGGGGTTTACGTGTAGCAATATGTTTTGTGTCCCGGTGGTCACGGCTCCGCTCATGGTGGTGAGTCCCTGTCCGTTGAGTGCCTGCATCACCGCCATCTGGCCTATGCCGTAGGCGGCCAGGCGCTCGCGGTTTACATAGAGCGTTATCTGCTCCTTTACCTCACCGAATTGTCTTACGTTGCTCACTGAGGGCACTCGTCGCAAACGGTCAGCCAGTTCATCGCTGTAGCCTTGCAACTCGCGGTAACTTCGCTGGTCGCTCTCCACGGTGACGAGCAATGCGCATGTGTCTCCGAAGTCATCGTTTACCACCACGGCAAGTACACCGCCGGGCAACTGTGCCTTGAACGTGTTGATGCCATGCTTCAGCTTGCTCCACACCTCGTCCTTGTTGTGCACGTAGTCCTGCAACTGCACCATGACGAGGCACATGCCGTTCATGCTGGTAGTCGTGGTCTTGAGTCGGTTAACTTCCTTGTAGGTAAACAAGTATCGTTCGAGTGGTCGCGCCACTTGCTGTTCTATCTCTTCGCTGGTAGCTCCGGGCATTACTGCCACTACTACGCCCTGTCTGACCACGAAGGGCGGAAACTCATCCTTGGGCATTTGTACCAGACCGGTAATGCCAAAGGCAAATAGCAACACTACGATGAGTGCCGTTATTCGGTAGTTCTTTATGGGCCAACTTATGTAGTTCATTGTTCTTTCTCAGCTCTATTTTACCTTTGCTCCTTCACTCAGTTTCTGGTAACCTTCAACAATTACCTCCATGCCTTGTTGTAAGCCACCGCCACTAATCACGACACGGTTGCCCACCGTCTCGCCCAGTTCCACGCTGACGCGCTTGGCCGCACCGTTCTGCTTGACCCACACAAACAGTCCCTTGTTGCCTTTCTGCACGGCCTTTACGGGCAGGGTGATGGCCTCTTGCTGTGCTTCGTCGTTGAAGCGCACGGTTGCCACCATGCCGGGCAACAGCTTATGGTCGGGGTTGGGCAAGTGGATGTAGATGTTGTAGGTATGTGTCATGGCGTCGGCCGACACGCCCTTCTCGATGCGACCGCCTTGGAATGTCTCGCCTCCCAGCGCCTCAACGCTGATGGTGGTGGCAGAGTTCTCGTTGATCTGGGCAATCTCCTTCTCGGGGATGCTTACCTGCACTTTTACGGTGTTGATTTGCAGGATGTTCAAGACGGGTTCGGTGGGAAGTACGTTCTCGCCTACACCCAGTATCTTGGCGCCTACCACACCGCTTGCTGGGGCGTATGCCTTGCAGTCGTCAACAGCTTTCTTGCACATGTCGTATGAAGAGCGTGCCTGCTGTACTTGGCTCTGTACCTCTATCCACTTCATGTCGGGCAATGAACCCAACTCGTGCAGTTGCTTCATTCTTTTCTCGGCATCGAGGGCTTGGTCGAGCATGGCTTTGGCAGCCTCAAGGGCACTCTTGGCCTGCGAGTCGTCGATGACTGCCAGCAACTGTCCTTTCTGCACCTTCTGTCCCTCGCTTGCGTTCATCGTCTTCAGTACACCCATGCCGGTGAAACTGACCATGGTACTGCTCTCCTCCTTGATGGTACCCACATAGGGCATTTGGGCATAGTCGTGGCTTAGCGTCGCCTTTTCTGTCGTCACAATCAGCACATCGCTGTTTTGCGTCTCTTTCTTTTCACCGCATGCGCACAACAGGCACAGGGCGAAAAGCATGATGTTTTTTCTTATTTTCATAGTCTAAACTTTTTTTCTATTGAAAAATGCTTGAATATCCTTATTACCTTATTATAAATTAATGGTGTTCGGCCATCTATCAATTGTCTGGTGCAAAGGTAGTCCATTTTCTCATAACTACATTGTTCATTATTTCCTAAAACTTGTATCTTTTTGTAAATTAATTCTTTTCTTTTTTTGTACATTTTGTGCTGAAAAGGTAATGTGCGGGGTGCGGAACAAGTATCTGTCGCCTGTTGTGCCTTTCTTTTTGATCAGGCTCTCTGGTGCTTGAAAGATTGCTTGTTTTTGCAGAGAAAATCATTTTTTCTACTGAAATAGTTTTCTTTTGTGCTTTTTTTGCGTAATTTTGCTACGTAAAACCAACGTGAGTAAGTAAAATGAGAAAACTATTTTTCTGTTGCCTTTGCATCGTCTTTGCTTCTGCTCTCTGCCAGTCTTGTTCGGACGATGAGGAAACGATGAACCGAGAGACACTTCTGAATAGCCTTCGTGCGGAGGATTTTGGTGAGGAATTGCTGATAGTTACCGATAAGGAAACCCGGCAGACTCGTTCGACCATGGTTGAGGCGAACAACTCCCTGAGCATGGTATGGCAGAATACCGACGAAATCTCTCTGTTCGTGAATGGTACGCGCTATATTTACAAGCCCCGTTTTCTTTCTGACAATGCCACAGTGGTGCTTGTTTCGGCAGGTGGCAGTAAATTGCGCAATGTTGAGGGGCAGAAGGTCTATGCCGTTTTTTGCAGTAACCTCGAAGAGGTGTCGATGAATGGGGGCGTGGTCAGTTATAATGGTACATTAGGTACTGTGCGCGACATGCTTCCCTCGGATGCCAGATGGAACTACATGTATGCTGTTGGAATCATTACCGGAGGAAGGCTCATGCTCAATTTCAAGCAGATGTTTGCCTATGTCAAGGTCTCAATCCCGGCAAGCGACATGTCATCTTATTCTGACTTGCTCTTCTATTCCCAAAATAACTACATCGTTCCCAGAACATTCGAGTTTGACATTGATAACGAACAGTTTACGGCCAAATCATATAGCGATGCCACGTATAATGCCTTTGTGTCTAACGAATCTGCTGTGAGCAATGCCGAGGGTGTGAAGGAGTTCTATATTCCTATTTATCCCACCGACGGTACGAACGCTTTTGTGGTGGCCGGCTATACCGATCGCCTCCCCAATAGAGGACAAGTTTCTTCGAACATCAATGATCTGTACTTTTGTGATGAACCCGAGGAGGGTATTGCAGCCGGCGAATTGTTCTGCATTGATACCCGTAAGCCGTATGCCACCAGCACGGACTACTCCTATGATGGTAAGGTCGTGAAAATGGAATCGTCTACCAAGGGCGAAGGCATCAGACTGGTCTTTATGGGACAAGGATTTGCCGATGTTGACATCAAGAGCGGTAAGTATGAGAGGGTTATGCGTAGGGAGATGGATCGATTCTTCTCCATAGAACCTTTCAAGAGTTTCCGCAACTACTTTGCCAGTTATATGGTGTATCGCGTGTCAAAGACGAACGACGTGATGCAATATGCAGAAGATGACTTCGTAAACGAAGGATGGAACGAAGTCTTGAAATATGCAGGAAAGGCCTTCACGTTCCAGGGTAACGATACGGTTTACCGAGCAATTGTGGTGTACAATGGCAATTATGTGGAAAGAAGTTCTACTGCGTTTTCGCATTACGGACATTTTGTGAGTTACGTCATGGAGAACTATCCCACTCTTGTCTGTCATGAAGCAGGAGGCCATGGTTTTGGTTTGTTGGCAGACGAATATGTGGAGTCGGGTTATTACAACCGTCGTATTCCTGATTCTGAGAAAGAGGCTCTGAAGAAGTATCATGAGGTGTACGGTTCCTTCATGAATGTTGACTGTGACAATGAGAATCCCGTGTGGTCAAAGTTTATCAACGATGACCGTTACGCCAGCGAGGCGATTGGTGCTTATGAGGGAGCATACACCTATGGATTTGGCGTGTATCGCCCTACTGAAAATAGTGTTATGAACGACCATACCTTGGGGGATGGCTTCAATGCACCATGCCGTGAAGCCCTCTACAAGCGCATTCGTCAGTATGGTGATTCTCGCTATAAATATGATGTGGAGGATTTTTACGCTTACGATGCTATCAACCGTCCTTTCACATCGTCGCATGCAAGGAAAGAGAATGCATCATCCTCGTCGTTGGGTAGCAAACCTCGTCATATCACAAGGATGGGTCGCGCTCCCATTATAAAGGAAGATTTTCACCGATAGACGTGAGAAGGGCTCATAGGAAACCAGTTTGTTGGGTGTTCCTATGAGCCCTTTTTTTGTTTGTTGCCTGACAAGATCAGAGCTTGAAGATGCGACGGAAGAAGAAGAGGATGGTGCTAACGATACCACCAGTACTGCTCACATCGACGGCATCGGCCATGCGCTTGGTCTTGATGGCTGCACCACGAGCATCCGAGATGCCTGCGGCCACCTTGCCACCTTTGGTGTCTTCTTTTGCCTTCTTGTCAATAACTTCGTTTACCTTGTCCTCCACGGCGTGACGAGCCATGTTCTCGGCTGCTGACTCAACGAGTCCTCCAATGAGATTACTCATAATTCTGTTTGTTTAGGGGATTTATAATTAGTGAAAAAATAATTGTTCTTACATTTTAGGAGTTCTTCGCAGTTTGCCTGCAGAAGAACTCCTCTGTCTTCTTTATCTTCTTCCTACTTTACCTGCTGTGCGGCGAACTTACCCATTGCCTCGTAGGCGGCGGGAGTGCCGTGAAGACCGTCGTCAGAGAACTCCTTGCGAAGTGACTTGGGGTTGGCAGGATCCTGCACCAGCTTGTCGAAGTCGATGACGCCGTCTACCTCCTTGTTGGAACGGATCCAATCGTTCACGGTCAGACGGGCAGCCTCGCTGAAGTGGGTGTAGTATGAGTTGCCGAAGAATGGAGTGATGGTGCCGATGTACACCTTCTTGCCAGCATCCTTGGCCTTCTTGATCAATACGTTGTAGGCATCAGTCAGACTCTTCACAACCTCCTGATGGTTGGGCTTCCATCCGCCAATATCGTTCACGCCCTCAAAGATGACAACCGAGGTTACGCCCTTCTGCTCCAGTACGTCACGGTCGAAACGCTTCAAGGCGGGTTCGCTCAAACCACCGCGTACTACGGCATTACCGCCAATGCCGAGGTTCAGCACGCCGACCTTACCCTGGTATGCCTCTGCCATGAAGTCGGTCCAGCGATTCTGCATGTTGGTGGTACTGCCTCGACCGTCGGTAATGCTGTTGCCCAGCACGGCTACACAAGGAGTAGGCTCTGCGGTCTGCACGTCGATGCATGAGATGTTATACCAATGGTCGCACTTCTCGGTGGGGATGAACTTGGTCTTGGGTTTTGCCTCGCCCTGCATGAGGTATGAGGTGGTACGAGAACCACGGTGCGAAGATGCGTTGACGGGAGTGGTTGCGCCATAGTTGATGGTCACGGAAAGGCGCTGTAGGGGAGTGAGGTGATACTTCGTCACGTCGCAGTAAACCGACTCGCCCGGAGCAATGGTGACAGATTTCTTGCCACCGAAAGTCAGGTACTTGGCCGTCTTGACATCGATGTCGCAAGAGTCGGTTGGTGTAGCGATGAAGATGGACTTGATCTCTACGGGTTCCTTGCTGTGGATGTTGGAGAATTGCATACGCATGGTCTCGCCACCGATAGAGATGTGGATGATCTCGCGCAGAGAACGACCCGAAAGACTGGCCTTAGGCATGTCGCCGGGACCTGTAAACTCAACTGCGGTGGCCCATGTTCCGGTCCAACCCTCGTTATTATTCTGTGCCTGGGCACCACATGCCATCAAGGCTGCCAGGGCAAAAGTGAAAAAGCTTTTTTTGTTCATAATGGTTAGTATTTGGAATTTTTCCTTTGCAAAGTTAATAAATAAAATGGAATATAGCACTTTTTTATGGCAATAATCGAAAAATGTGTGGGTTGTGGTCTGGCTTTCGCCCGTTTTTGCATAGTTTAGGCATGATTGGTTAGAGGTTATTATAGGTTAAAGGTTAGAGGTTATTATAGGTTAAAGGTTAAAGGTTATTATAGGTTAAAGGTTATAGGTTATTATAGGTTAAAGGTTATGGGTTAAAGGTTAAAGGTTATAGGTTATAGGTTATTATAGGTTATAGGTTATTGGTTATAGATGGCTGGCGCAATGAGGATAGGTGGGGAAGGAAGGAGGGAAGAAAAGAGAGGGTGAAAGGAAAGAAAGCCCGAGGGAGAACCCTCGGGGACAGTGGCGCGGTTAGGAAGGAGAAAGATGGGGCATTGCATTGTTTTGACCATCAATCTTCAATCTTCAATCTTCAACCGTCAATCTTCAATCATCAACCATCAATCGTCAACCATCAATCATCAATCATCAATCTTCAATCTTCAATCATCAACCATCAATCGTTAACCATCAACCATCAACCATCAACCATCAATCATCAACCATCAACCGTCAACCATCAATCATCAATCATCAATCGTCAACCATCAATCATCAACCATCAACCATCAATCATCAATCGTCAACCGTCAATCATCAACCGTCAACCGTCAATCATCAACCATCAATCATCAACCATCAATCTTCAATCGTCAATCGTCAATCATCAACCATCAATCGTCAACCATCAATCAAAAAAGAGGGGGGTATATAAAAAATGAGATGAACCCCGAAAGTTAGACAAAAAACTTTCGGGGTTTTATTATGTTGACAAAAAAGCGCAGACAGAAGTCTTTATCAGATTTAGTATCTTACATGCACATGTTGGATGACGGTATGTCTTTTTCATTTATCCACA
>JAZUKS010000033.1:0-36493 GCA_045643405.1 Bacteroidaceae bacterium
TAGATTTTTCAAGATCTGAAGTCACGGAAAAAGTTTCTCGTATCAATGATGACTCACGAATAATAACGAATAAAAAACAATATTATGTGTCAAATACCATCCCTGCTGTTTTTGATTTTTCCAAGGTTGGGCAGAATACTCGCACAAAAGGAAAATATATTGTTATGTATAATGCCAAAAATAATATGATGGAAATAGAAGAGGTCATTCATCAATCATCCGATTCTATGGCATTAAGTCACGTTTTCGATTATCGTGAAATGGTAGGTGTTCATCCTGGCGATAAATATATCACAGGGTATAAGAAAATCTCTACTGACCAAGGCAGAGCGAATAGGTGAAGTTCGATGCTTACTCATTTTTGTTAGGCATTCTTTGTTGGAACTACTTGTAATGATTGAGCAGAGGGACTAAGCAACTGAATACAAATGTAATCTGTTTAGTTTGCAAGTCGATTATTATGATAGATACCATAAAGACATCAATGATCCTCCTAGAGGATTTACTGATACGCAATTACTTAATGATGGGGCATATTGGGGATATTCTGAGATATTCCCATGGCAAGTAAAAAGTGCGTTAGATAGCGGACATTGTTTAATGGGAAATTTCTCAACAGGAAGCTCAAAGCATGCCGTTGTTATAGTTGGTTATTATACGGACGATACGTATAAATTAATCTACATGGATTCTTGGGACTATGAGAAAAAGTGTCCAGAGGATCGAAAAAGAGGTGGGTACCATAGTAAATTACTCTCTGATTTTTTACATATATTTAAATTTGATTGATATGTATAGTATAAAAAAATGATTATTTTGTTGTATTTGTTATTTACAGCTATATCTTTCAGTTTTGGTCAAACAACAAGTGCTAATGCTTTGAAAGATACAAAGTGGCATAAAGTATTAGGTCATACAGAGTATAGAGAAGAGGTATATGACATGGAATTCACAACTATGTCTATTAAACATACCATTACATGGCCATTAATTGGGAAATCAAGGTCGGGTTCAGATCTTTACTATATTTCTAACTCGATTCCATCCAAGTTTGACACTTCTAAAGTGGGGAGTGTGTCAACGAAAGGAAAATATATTGTGAAGCGTTTGTATGACAAAACAATGGTGGTTTACGAATTGATTTCCATTTCATCCGACACGCTGAAAGTTCGTCCTATTTCCGATAATACTATGTATGATTCACCTATAGGTAAAATAGATGTCATTGATGTGTATGTACGGAAAAGATAATAGGTTTTAAATCACTAGTCGGAACACGTCTGTTACTATGAAACGCGATGCTTCTGCGATACGGAGTGTATCAGTGATTAGTTGCGATTTTCACTAAATCAATATAATAGGAACTTATGTATAGAATATTTGCATCCTTGTTGGTCTTGTTGTTTTCTGCCATCAGCTGTATGGCGCAGTCGGTAAGTGTAAATGAGTTGAATGGAACGAAGTGGAAGAGAATTGAAGTCTTACAATGTGTATTAGATTTTTCAAGGTCTGAAGTCACGGAAAGAGTTTCTCGTATCAATGATGATTCGCGATTTATAACGATAACGAAACAATATTATATTTCAAATACCATCCCTGCTGCTTTTGATTTTTCCAAAGTTGGGAAGAATACACGCACAAAAGGAAAGTATATTGTCATGTATAATATCAAGCGGAAGATGATGGAAATAGAAGAGGTCATTCATCAATCATCCGATTCTATGGCATTAAGTCATGTTTTCGATTATCGTGAAATGGTAGGTGTTCATCCAGGCGATAAATATATCACTGGGTATAAGAAAATTCCGACCTCTGGTGGAAGAGCAAATTGGTGAAGTTAGATGCTTACTCATTTGTGTTAGGCATTCTTTGTTCGGAACTACTTGTGATGATTGAGAGGCCGTGTCACTTCACTTTTGACACGGCCTCCTTTTTGTTTATCTTAAAGCACAAACCACCTTCTAATCCTCAAGGGGGAGGACCCAGTCAGGTTGTGTGCAATTTGCTTCCCGAGTAGCAGAACTCTCCACCCTTGGAGGAGATGGAGGGGGACTGTTCTCTTAATTTGTTGTTTATTAGATTAAAATCCCTTGCGACAAGTTGGTTTGTAACAAGTTTGTTTGTAACAAAGTTGCTTAATTCGGAAATAAGCACTATATTTGCAACTGAAAAAGTCTATTGACATGAAAAAACTGATAACTCTAATAGCATTATTTGCCTCTTGCGCAAGTGTGAGCGCGCAACGTGATACCCTGTCTTTGAACCGCAATTGGATGTTCCGTCTGGGGCCATCTGAAAGCACCGTCACCGCCAGTCAAGCTACCGAGCAGAATGGATGGCGTAAGGTGAATGTGCCTCACGACTTCCAGATAGAACAGCCCTGGGTGGCACCCGATGCCTCCGAGACCGCCGACAACAGCGATGCCGGAGCCAACATCAAGAGTCGCCTTTCGGCCCGAGGATTCAAGGAGATGGGCGAGGGGTGGTATTTGACAACCATCACCCCATCGGCCGACCTCAAGGGTAAGCGTCTGTTGCTTAACTTTGAGGGCATCATGTATGTAGGCGAGGTGTGGCTCAATGGCCAACTCATTGGTAAGACCGATTACGGATATCTTGGCTTCGAGGTTGACGTCACCCGTATCCTGAAGTTGGGACAACCCAACACGCTTGTTGTACGTGCCGACACCGGCGAGCCCAAGATGTCGCGCTGGTATACAGGTGGTGGCTTGTTCCGCAACGTCAGTCTTATAGCCACCGATGCACAGGCTTATTTCGTGCGCCACCCATTGCATATCACCACTACCGACAATAACAAGGTGCATATCAGCGCCGAGACACGCATCACCACACGTGACAATGAGGCAAAGATGCGCGTCAGCATTACCGATCCACAGGGTAGGGAAGTACATGCGCAGACCTACTCCATGAAGCGTAACCGCAATTATCGTACGCAGGAGTTCCGCCTGCCTGCCATCTCCTTGCCCGATGCACAGTTGTGGGACTGCGAACATCCCAACCTCTACCAAGCTAAGGTGGAGTTGCTCCGTGCCGACGGTTCGGTGGCCGATGCCGTTACCCGACATTTCGGAGTCCGCACCATTGAGGTTCGTCCCTATGCCTCCAAACAAGCCGAGTCGGGTTTCTTCCTCAATGGCAAGAAGGTGCTTCTCAAGGGCTATGCCAACCACCACACGCTGGGTGCCCTCGGTGCCGCTGCCTATCCACGGGCTATGGAGAAGCGCATACAACTCATCAAGTCATTCGGAATGAATCACATACGTTCCTCGCACAATCCATACTCTGAGGAGTTTCTGAATCTGTGCGACCGTTACGGTATCCTTGTCGTCGACGAACTCTATGACAAGTGGAACGACCAGTATGCCGGAGCCTATCGTACATCGTTCCAGAACCTTTGGCAGAACGATGTGACGGAGTGGGTGCGTCGTGACCGTTGCCACCCCTCGGTGGTGATGTGGAGCTTGGGCAATGAACTTCAGCAGGTCAACGATATGCCCTACAACGACTTCGGCGTGACGCAGTTCAAACTGATGAAGACCGTCATCCAGCGTTATGACAGCACGCGTCTCGTTACCGTAGCCATGCATCCCCGTTACCGCAATTGGGAAACCGACTCCTTGCCTTGCGACCTTGCCATGGTCACCGACGTGCAGTCATACAACTATCGTTATATGTACTTCCCCGGCGATTCCGAGAAGTTCCCCTGGATGTCGTTCTATCAGAGCGAGGCCTCTGTGGCGGCCATGGGCGAGAACTACTTCGGTATGAATCTCGATAAGTCTATCGGCCTTGCCTATTGGGGTGCCATCGACTATCTGGGTGAGTCGCAGGGATGGCCTGTCAAGGGATGGGCGCAGGGTGTCTTCGACATTGCCCTCGAACCCAAGCCAAAGGCTTACTATATGAAGTCGTTCTTCAGCGATGCCCCCGTGGTGCACATTGCCGTTACGGAGTCCAAGGGTAACGCCATGTGGAATGGCATACAGACTGGCAATGACGGACAGAGCGACCATTGGAACCGCACGCCCGGACAGAAGTTGGAGATTACCACCTATACCAATGCCGATGAGGTGGAGCTCCTTGTCAACGGCAAGAGTGTCGGTGTGAAGCAGAACGATAAGAAGAGTGCCAAGATGCGCAACCAGATACGTTGGAAGGACGTGGAGTATCAGGATGGAAACATCCTTGCCATTGCCCGTACAGGAGGTAAGGAGGTAGCACGCCACAAGGTGGAGACTACCGGCAAGGCTGTCAAGTTGGTCATCGAGTCCGACAATGCGCATTGGAAGGCTGATGGCGAGGATTTGCAACACCTTCGCATCATAGCTGTCGACAGCAAGGGACGTCGCGTGCCCAATGCTGTGGGCGAGGTTACCGTATCCCTCTCTTCGTCGGCGTTGCAGGCCGGCACCAATGGCGAGGCTTCTCTTGTCGCTATGAGCAGTGGCAACCACACCTCTGACGAACTTAACGTCACCGATCATCGTCACCTTTTCAATGGTAGTGTCCTTGCTATTCTTCGTGCTGGCGAGTCGGCATCGAAGGTTACTGTTACTGCTTCGTGCCCAGGTTTGAAGAGTGCCAAGATTACCTTGTCGGATGCGGAGTGATGTTGTGAATGATACAATTATTGTTTACAAATAAGCGGTATGTGCTTGCTTTTATAGGCTGTAAAAAAGGCATAAATCCCTCGTTTTGTCAAGTTTTAAGAATTGCAACGTATTGATAATGAGGAATTCTTGCAAGCATTACACGATGTGCCTCCGCCCAGCCTCCGTAGTGTCTCCGTAAAATACGGGGAATCCTCGTGCAAACATAAGGTTCACCGGGGGTGAAGTACGAAGGAAGGAGATTTGTTAACAATAAGAGGGAATTGCTGTCTTGCAAATACTTTCCATTGCATCGCTGTGACGCGTGTGACGTGTGACAAGTGTGACAAATGTGACGGGAATATCACGTCAATATCACGTCAATGTCTGATTAGCCTAGGACGGATTTTAATGGCACCAAGTAGCTGCTATTACTCGTTCTTTCTTTTATGCTAGGAAAGAGTCCCGCATTTTTTGTCACGTCACGTTTGTCACACTTGTCACGTTTGTCACACGTCACATGACACTCTAATCTACATAATATTTTCATCGCGCTAGCTATTCTCCCCCATAGAGGGTGAGGTGCCCGAAGGGCAGAGGGGGCTAAAAAAAGGAAGCATTTCTGCTTCCTTTCGCGGTTCGTACGGGCCTCGACTGCTTTAGCTTGGTGAACTTTTAGCGAACAACCCTGACCCGAAGGGGCGCGGGTGAGAGATTTGCGCACAAAAAAAGGAAGCATTTTCTGCTTCCTTTTCGCGGTGCGTACGGGACTCGAACCCGTGACCCCATGCGTGACAGGCATGTATTCTAACCAGCTGAACTAACGCACCAACTTTTGCAATGTGTTAGGGATGCTTCCCTTAATTGCGATGCAAAGGTAAGACAAAAAAACGAAACGGCAAAATTTTTATTATATATATTTAAATAGGTGTACGCGAAAAAATGCAAAAATGCGCCTATTATATGTTGTGCAACATAAAAACGTGCCATTTTGGCAAAATGCAATATGTTGTATGACATATTTTCGCTGTTTAGTTGATGTAGGTCAAGAATAGGTGTTTTTATGCTAAAAAACATATTTTTTCTTTGGCGGGTATCAGGAAAGGCCTTACCTTTGCATCGAAATCAAACAGAAAAGCCCAACAATAAGGATAATAAATGAGGGCCGAGAGTTAGTTAAACAGACCTCAAGAGAGAGGCGAAAGAATCCGAAATACACAAATAAAGATATACGAGGTATTAGGGTTTTTGGTAAAAAGATTGTTAAAAAAGAAAATGAAGAAAGAGCGAACGTAGTCAGATGAACGATTCCGGTAGGGTGAGGGAGGTGACGAAGTTCAATCGGAAAGCACAAAGGTAAAAAGATTGTATTATGAAAAAGATGATGATTCTGGTATGCGCCATCATGATGGCAGCTACCGCAAACGCAAAGCATGTTGAGACTGCTTCTTTCAATGAAGTTCGTGTTAACGTTCCCGCACGTGTTCGCATCGTAGCAGGTGAAACCTACAGTGTCAACATCGCAGCAGAAAACGAACTGGTCGCAAATGCTGTTAAGGTAGAAGTGAAGAATGGTGTGTTGTGCATCAATACCCGTGACATCGACGCACTGGGTGAGAAGGGAGAGAACATCTACATCACCATTGTCGCACCTTGCGATCCCAAACTCTCATCAAGCCGTGATATGGAGACCAAGGTTCTCCGTGACACTTACGTTACGGCTTCAGATTTGAATCTGGCAATGCGCAAGTAATTTGGCGATACAGCGTCGCCGCGCTATTTAGAAAATGTTTTTATTTGAATAAAATGATTGGGAGCCCTTGTGAAAGGGCTCTCTTTTTTGTCAGAAGTGGTGTGGCGAAAGTTGATACGTGTTTCTGACTTTTGTTGCACACAAGACGCGTAAATGTGCAGAATACGGGGTAAAACAGGTCGAAAAACAAGAAAACTGCATTTTTTTAGAAAAAAGTATCAAAAAGATTTGGCGGTTTTAGAAAAGTGTTGTACCTTTGCACCCGCAAACGAGAAAGAACAGAGGTTCTCAACAAAACTCGGATGTCATGGACGATTAGCGCAGCTGGTTCAGAGCATCTGCCTTACAAGCAGAGGGTCGGCGGTTCGAATCCGTCATCGTCCACGAAAAAGTGAATACAGAGATGGCTCCTTAGCTCAACTGAATAGAGCATTTGACTACGGATCAAAAGGTTGCAGGTTTGAATCCTGCAGGAGTCACAAACTGCCAGAGGGCAGTAGGTAAGGGTAGATACCAGAGTGGCCAAATGGGGCAGACTGTAAATCTGCTGGCTTACGCCTTCGGTGGTTCGAATCCATCTCTACCCACTTATTATGTATTTGCGGAAATAGCTCAGTTGGTAGAGCATAACCTTGCCAAGGTTAGGGTCGCGAGTTCGAGTCTCGTTTTCCGCTCAAAACAATGGTGCGTTAGTTCAGCTGGTTAGAATACATGCCTGTCACGCATGGGGTCACGGGTTCGAGTCCCGTACGCACCGCGAAAAGGAAGCAGAAATGCTTCCTTTTTTTTGTTTGATACGAGGACCCTCTCCGTCGCTTTGCGACACCTCCCCCATAATGGGGAGGAGGCTGGCGCGATGATATCATTTGACGAAAAGGAAAAAGTACTTCTTGTTCTTCTTCTGCCCTACGAGCGAAGTGTCATCCCAGCGGGGATGCCTAGCGCGTGCCTTCGTGTGAGATATTCAAATGCTAACACGATTTTCAGAATTTGTCTCTCTCGCAAAGTCTCTTATTCGTGCGATTCTTGTTTGTTCTTTCTCAAAGTGAAAAGTGCATCGTGCACGTTAAATCGGGACGAAAAGTAAAATAGTATGCAGTCTTTTTGGCGCTGTTATATATATTATGTATATTTGCATGTTAAAAAGATGAATGAGTGAAAGGAGATTTAAAGGATAAAACAGCGAAAGGCTTGATGTGGAGTGCTGTGAACAATGGCGCTACACAGGTGCTGAACTTGGTTTTCGGCATCGTATTGGCTCGTTTCCTTACCCCTGCCGATTATGGGGTGACGGGTGTGCTGGTCATCTTCTCTACGATTGCGGCCAATCTGCAAGATAGCGGATTCTCGCAGGCACTCATCAACTTGCAGAATCCTACCAAGCGTGATTATGACTCGGTGTTTTGGTTCAACTTCCTGATGAGTGTCTCGCTTTATGCCATCCTTTTCTTTTGCGCTCCGCTTCTGGCCCTACATTTCGATATGCCTTGCCTGGTGGAGGTGTCGCGTGTGGTCTTCCTGGGTTTTGTTGTTGCCGGACTCTCCATATCCTCGGGCGCTTATCTGCGTAAGAATTTGAAGAATAAGGAGATTGCAATCCTAAGTCTGACGGCTTTGGTGCTGTCGGGCATTGTGGGTGTGGTGATGGCAATGAACGGAATGACGTACTGGAGTCTTGTAGCTCAGCAACTTACCTACATCACATTCATCACGTTAGGTCGTTTCTACTATTGTCGCTGGTTGCCCTCGTTGCAGTTCTCATTCGGTCCGGTGCGCCGGATGATGGGATTTGGCATGCATATGCTGGTGACGAATGTCGTCAATACCCTTTCGGAACACCTGCTGACGTTTATCATTGGCAGTCATTTCAAGAACAAATCCGTGATAGGTAACTTTACGCAGGCCAACAAGTGGAACCTTATGGCTTCGAAGATGGTGTCGGAAACCGTAGGGCAATTGGCTCAGACGGTATTGGTAGAGGTTACTGACGACAAGGAACGCGAGTTGCGTGTGTTCCGCAAATTGTTGCGTTTTACGGCCTTCTTTGCCATGCCTGCCATGTTTGGTCTGGCTATCGTATCGGAGGAATTTATCCTTGTCTCTATCGGTGAAAAATGGATTGACTGCGTTGACCTGATGCGCATTCTGTGCGTTGGTGGTGCATTCCTTCCGCTTTACACCCTATACCGCAACCTTACCATCTCATCGGGTAAGGGACGCGTGTACTTGTGGCTGGGCGTTTCGCAAGTGGTGGCGCAGATAGCCGTGGTGCTTTGCTTCATGTCAATGGGCATCATTCCAATGGTTGTCTCGTTCGTGGTGTTCCAGATTCTGTGGATTGCTGTGTGGCAGGTTTTCGCAAAGCGCTATGTGGGCATGCAATGGCGTATGTTGCTGATGGACGTAGTTCCCTATCTGCTGGCCTCTGTTGCCTCTGTTACAGTGGCCTATTTCTCTACCTCTTTTGTACACAACCTGTGGGCGTTGCTCTTGTTGCGAGTAGCAATGGCTTCGGTGGTTTATATCTTTATAATGTGGTTGTTGAAGGATGACATCCTTACAGAGATAAAGGCAAAATACCTGCATAAATAATTATATACTATGAAACGATTTCTCACTATTCTTTTCTCGGCCTGCTCGCTGGCTGGTTCTGCACAACCATTGGTAGACTACGTTGATCCTATGATTGGAACGGCAGACCATGGTCATGTTTTTGTAGGTGCCAATGTTCCTTATGGCATGGTTAATGTGGGTCCAACGCAACTTGAAACGGGTTGGGACTGGTGCTCGGGTTACCACTACAACGGTACGCAGATAGTGGGATTCGCCCATACGCATCTCAGCGGAACCGGTTGCGGTGACCTGGGCGATGTGGCCTTGATGCCAGCTATGGGTGAGGTGGAACTCAGTCGCGAAGGACTGGCCTCGCCTTTCCGTCATGAAACGGAGGTCGTACAGCCTGGTTATTATCAGGTCGTACTCGACCGCTCCAAGATACTCTGTCAGATGACCTCCACCCGTCGTGTAGGTTACCATCGTTACTCTTTCCCTAAGGGTTCGGGAAATGCCCGAATCGTGGTGGACTTGCAGAACGGAGTAGGGGACAGACCAGTGAATACTCGAATCATGCGCATGGATGAACAGACATTGGTGGGTTATCGCGTCAGTCATGGATGGGCATCGGAGCAACATGTGTACTTCTGCATTCAGTTCAGCAAACCCATGGAACAGCTCATCTTGCAAGGTCAGGACGCCTCCTACGGAGAAGCCGTCTTTGCCGTTGGTCCAGGAGAGACCGTAGAGGTCAAGGTGGCTCTTTCGCCTACGAGCGAGATGAATGCCATCAACAATTTGGCAAACGAGATACCCGAGTGGAACTTTGAAACCGTGCGCAAGGCGGCTCGAGACGAGTGGGAAAACGAGTTAGGACGCGTGCAGGCAGATTTCCGTACCGAACGCGAGAAGCGTATCTTCTATACCTCCATGTATCATTTCATGGTGGCTCCACAGACTTGGAATGACGTGAATGGTGACTATCGCGGAGCTGATAATCAGATACATCGTTCCGCAGACTTTGAGAATCTCACCACATGGTCACTTTGGGATACCTATCGTGCGGCGCACCCCTTGATGACGCTCATCATGCCCGACCGTTTGCCCAATATTGCCAAATCGATGTTGGCCATTGCGAAGGAGCGTAAAGAACTGCCCGTGTGGCACCTGCATGGCAATGAGACCTATTGCATGGTGGGATGCCCGGCTATCCCCGTACTGGCAGACCTTTGCCTGAAAGGCGTGAGGGGTTTCGACTACGAGGAGGCCTACCAAGCCATCCGCTCGTCAATGCTGAAACCCAACCGAGGCAAGCACTACCTCGAGGAACTCGGTTACTTGCCTTATGATGGTACTGAGGGTGAGACGGTGGCAAAGAATCTGGAGTACTACCTGGCTGAGTGGAGTGCCGCTCAGGTGGCAGGACTCACGGGACATAAGGAGGACAGTATACACTTTGATGGCATATCGCGCAACTACAAGAAACTCTTTGATCCTCGTGTGCGTTGCATGCGTGCCCTGTCAACGGAAGGTAAGTTCCGTTCTATCGATGGTTTCAACCCCGGGCACCAGACGGGTGACTATACAGAAGGTAATCCTTGGCAATACACTTGGCTGGTGCCTCATGACGTGAAGGGACTGGTAGAAACGCTGGGCGGAAAAGATGCTTTCGTGGGTCGATTAGACTCGCTCTTCACGGCAGATTCTGATTTGGGCGAAAATGCCAATCCTGATATTACGGGACTTATTGGCCAGTATGCTCATGGCAATGAACCCAGTCATCATACGCTTTATCTCTACAACTATGTGGGACAGTCCGAAAAGACGCAACGCATGGTGCGCAAGGTGATGGATGAACTCTATACTGACCAGCCTGCTGGACTCTGTGGCAACGAGGATGTGGGCCAGATGTCGGCCTGGTACATCTTGTCTGCCCTTGGACTCTATCAAGTGGAGCCTTGTGGAGGCAAGTATCAGATTGGCTCTCCCATTGTGGAAAAAGCCGTTGTCAACGTAGGCGGGGGTAAGGCCTTTACCATCCTGACTCATGGCGGAGCCAAAGAGAAGCCTTGCATCAAGAAGATGAAACTGAACGGCAAGGTTTATAATCAGACCTATATTGATTATAAGGACATCATGGCAGGTGGAGTTTGGGAGGTATGGTTCTGACTTTTTGACGCATATTCCAGATGCCCCCTCCAACTGCATTCGAGAGTTGGAGGGGGCATCTGCTATTCTTCTACGGTGGCCATGAGGGCGAGCATCCTGTCGCGCGTCTTGGCCGCTTCAACAAAGTCGAGTTTCTTGGCTTGCTCTTGCATTTGCTTGCGTAGTTTGTCAATAAGTTTCTTGGTCTCTGCGGGCGTGAGTGTCTGAGTCTCCTCCTCTGCAACTTGCATGATGGGAACCTCTGGTTCGACGTATGCACGTTTGTCTTGTTGCTGACCAAGTTCCACAAGATTGCCCATCATGCGGGCCTTCTTGATGGCTTGTGGCGTAATGCCGTGCTCTTCGTTGTAACGTAGCTGTTTCTCACGACGACGATTAGTCTCGTCAATGGTTTGTTGCATGCTACGGGTTATATTGTCGGCATACATGATGGCTTTTCCGTTGATGTGTCGGGCTGCACGACCCACGGTCTGGGTTAACGATCGATGACTGCGAAGGAAACCTTCCTTGTCGGCGTCAAGGATGGCAACAAGCGATACTTCGGGAAGGTCGAGTCCCTCGCGCAAGAGGTTTACACCTACCAGTACGTCAAATTCTCCGGCGCGCAATCCGTCCATAATTTTTACTCGCTCCAACGTGTCTACGTCAGAGTGAATATACTTTGTCCGGATGTCATGGCGAAGCAGGTAATCAGTCAATTCTTCTGCCATTCGTTTGGTAAGCGTTGTTACAAGGCATCGCTCATCACGCTCTATTCGTTGCTGGATTTCCTCCATCAAGTCGTCAACCTGATTCTGAGAGGGTCTTACTTCAATGACGGGATCGAGAAGTCCAGTGGGGCGGATGACCTGTTCCACGATGACGCCCTCGCTCTCGTTCAACTCAAAGTCGGCAGGAGTGGCACTTACGTAGATGCATTGATGCACCATCTCCTGGAACTCCTCAAAGCGAAGAGGGCGGTTGTCCTTGGCTGCTGGCAGTCGGAATCCATACTGCACAAGGTTGTTCTTGCGTGCCTGGTCACCACCGAACATGGCTCCGATCTGAGGCACGCTGACGTGGCTCTCGTCAATGACCATCAGGAAGTCGTCGGGGAAGAAGTCGAGCAAGCAATAGGGGCGCGTACCCGGTTCGCGTCCATCAAAATAACGGCTGTAATTCTCGATGCCGGAGCAATGTCCCAATTCGCGAATCATTTCGATGTCATAGTTGACACGCTCCTGCAATCGATTGGCTTCTACGGTCTTGCCAATCTCATTGAAGAATGCTACTTGCTCGGCAAGGTCCTCTTGAATCTTGCTGATGGCAGCCTCTTGTGTCTCCTTTGTCGTGAGGAAAAGGTTGGCAGGGTAGATGCGGTAGTCGGGGAACTTGCCAAGGCGCATCATGGAGACGCTATCTACCTCTTCGAGCGATTCAATCTCGTCATCAAAGAAGGTGATGCGAAGTAGGTTGTCGGAGTATGCCAAGGCAACATCAATGGTGTCACCCTTGACGCGGACCTCACCGCGTGACAATGAAACGTCATTGCGTACGTAAAGTGAATCCAAGAGCTTGCGGAGCAATGCGTTACGGTCTATGCATTGCCCAACTTTAAGGTCGATGACATTGTCGTAGAATGCCGACGGATTGCCCATACCATAGATGCAACTCACCGAACTCACCACAATGACATCCTTGCGTCCGGAAAGCAGGGCCGAGGTGGCTGCAAGACGCAGTTTGTCAATCTCGTCATTGATGGCAAGGTCCTTCTCGATGTATGTGTCCGTAGAGGGGATGTATGCTTCGGGCTGATAATAGTCGTAGTATGAAACATAGTACTCTACCGCATTGTGAGGGAAGAAAGCCTTCATCTCGCCATAAAGCTGAGCTGCCAGCGTCTTGTTGTGACTCAGGATGAGTGTGGGGCGACCGACGCGTTGGATGACGTTGGCAATGGTAAACGTCTTACCGCTACCGGTTACACCCAAGAGCACCTGGGCTGGCGTTCCCTGCTCGATGCCTTGAACAAGTTGCTCAATGGCTTCGGGTTGGTCACCCGTAGGTTGGTATGCTGATGTGAGTTCGAAATTCATAGGAATCAGTTCATTTTGAACGGCAAAAGTACACATATTTGTCGAATTACGCCAAATAACAACCTAATTAAACACGCGTAGAGTCAAAAAAAGTGTTAATTAGTTGTGAGTGTCGCTGAAAAGACGTAACTTTGCGCGCTATTTATGGATACGCGTATAGAGATGAAGAAAAGCATTTTTGCAATATATACATTTGCTGTCATGGTGTTGACCACATCGTGTGGTAACTATGTGGCAGTTCAGAAGACAACCGACATGGAATATCGCTACGAAGAAGCAAAGGCTCTCTTTGTGGAGGGTAGTTATATTCGTGCAGCTGCGTTATTGTCGGACGTGCTTGTGTTTATGAAGAATACTGCCAATGGAGAGGAATGCCTGTACATGTTGGCACAGGCAGAACTGGGCATGCGTGATTACGAGACGGCAAGTGCATATTTCAAGAAATACTACCAGACTTACCCCAAGGGCATCTATGCAGAGATGGCTCGTTACTATTCTGCCTTGACACTTTACAAGATGGTTCCTGATGTCCGTTTGGATCAGACCAGCACTTGGGATGCTATCAAGGAGTTCCAGAACTTTCAGGAGCTCTATCCTTACTCAAGGATGAAAGATCGTGCACAGAAGTGTATCGGCGATTTGCAGGATATGTTGGTTGCCAAGGAGTATGAGTCTGCTAAACTCTACTATAACCTGGGCGACTATATGGCCAATTGTGCTTTTGGTGGCAGTAATTATGAGGCTTGCATTGTCACGGCAGAGAATGCGCTGAAGGACTTCCCCTTCGCATCGACCAGTCGCCGTGAGGAACTCTCCATCTTGGTTCTGCGTAGCCGATATCAGTTGGCAAAGCAGAGTGTGGAGGAAAAACGTATCGAGCGTTTCCGTAGCGCTATCGACGAGTACTACTCGTTTGTTAACGATTACCCAGAATCCAAGTATATGAGCGAGGCCAAGGATATCCTGGCCAGTGCAGAGCGTATTGTTAAGCGCAAGCACATCAACTTGAATGATGAGGATTAGTGTTGACGATAATAAGGCATAAAGAGACATCAGATAGAGCGTCGGGATCTTGCTCCCGACAGTCTCAAAACAATAGATAAATAAAAATAAACAAGATAAAATGGACTACAAGAAGAGTAATGCACCCACTAACACGGTAACCCGTGACGTGATGAACCTTTGCGACCAGACTGGTAACATCTATGAGAGTGTTTCCATCATTGGTAAGCGTGCTAATCAGATTAGCGTAGACATCAAGAGCGAGTTGTCTAAGAAACTCAGCGAGTTTGCTACTCGTGGTGACAATTTGGAGGAGACTTTCGAGAATCGTGAGCAGATTGAGATCTCTCGTTTCTACGAGCGTATGCCCAAGCCCACTCTCATTGCAACACAGGAGTTTGTTGAGGGTAAGGTTTATTTCCGTGATCCCAATGCCGAGAGCGAATTGAAGAACTGATATGATTCAGCGAATTCAAACCGTCTATATGGTGCTGGCCATTGTGGCTGCTGTGCTGGGCATGTGCAATCCTATTGGCGTCGTGCTGGCTGAGGACAGTACGCCTTTGGCTGATTTGTACAATCTTTGGCTGAGCGTTGACCAGGAAGGCAATGGTGTTATCAGTCACGTTGTACTTCCCTGGGCTTGCCTGTTTGCCATGCTGGCTCTGGTATGCACCGTCATTACCATTGGCATCTTCCTGTACAAGAAGCGTGCTTTGCAGATGCGAGTGGTTAATTTCTCTATGGTGTTGTTGGTAGGCTACTATATTGCTGGCGCAGCATTCATTATGCTGTTCAACCACAATAACGATTTGCCTATGTTCAGTTCATTCCGTCCTACGGTATGGGTTGCAATGCCACTTATCTCACTTATTCTTTGTTACATGGCCTTTCGTGGCATCCTAAAGGATCAGTTGCTGATAAAGTCACTTGATCGTTTGAGATAAGATTTCAACGAAAGGAAATGCGCCACATATACGCGCGCATACATTAAATAATAAAAGGACTATCCGTGTCGGGTAGTCCTTTTGTTGTTGTGTGTAGTCCTGAGTATTCTATGTGCAAGACTTATGGTTAGGAACCGTGCCTTTACCTTGGTCTACCGGTAGTGCCGATTCCGTCGTTGTCCGGAATTGTCTTTATTATCTTCTTGTTTTGATAATGTCAAACAGATAACTTATCTTCGCTACAATAGCCGTATGTGCAGAACGTCCGAAGGCATCTGCCTTACCGTTGTTGTAGATGTCCGAGAGGGAGAAATAGTAGCGTCCCTCTGCCAGGAAATGTCCTATCTTGGAATTGATTTCAACACCTAAGCCTGCTGTAATGCCGTATTCGAATTTCTTTTGGACAGCCAGGTCGTACTGTGCTACCACGTGGTTGGGGCGCTGGTAGAGCGTTTCTTCATCCCATTTTCCGGTTCGCTTTTCGCTATCCCCAATACAATAACCCAGTTGAGGACCCAGAATAAGATATCCCATGGCGCCTCTTTGCTCTTTTCCAAACGCAAGACGGGCCAATAAGGGCACTTGTACGTAACTGAGGTTGCGCACATAAGTGTCGGGCGAACTCCCGTCTTTGGGGATGTATTGGATGTCCTCTTTCCATCCCATCTGTGTGAAGTTGACTTCGGTCTGAATGGCACAAAGTACGTTGAAATACTTCTCGCAAGTGTAGCGTGCCGTGAATCCGAGTGTCATACCGGGTTTCCAGAGTAGGGGAATCGTAGGTTGTGAGAATGAAACCTGACTCATTGCCACACCCCCGCTTATACCAATGGCAAAATCATTTCTCGATTCACCCACCTGTGCCTGTACGCAAGTGGGTAAAAGGAATAGCAAACAAAGAGGTAGTTTCCGAATTCTCATAGCTTACTTAATCACCTCAATACGCTGGTTGCTCTTGTAATGAACCAAGTTGATTTGGTTGTTGACGTGTGCGCCATTGCTCGTCTGCTGGTCAAAGTTGAACGAGTTCTGTAAAGCATTGTATTTCAGTGTCGATTGCTTCTCGTCGAAGAAGTCTCCTAATTTTGAGAGACCATTCATGAAATAGTAGCCCAAGTCAAATCCATACATTCCATATCGGGGGAAGGTGTGAACCAAATCTTTCTTGTAGTTCTGACGGAACTTTGCCTCGAAATTCAATACACGCTGGTCGCTGGGATTGCGGTAGAAGGTGGTGTATGCGTATGTGTCGACGGCATAGAACTGTGAAAGTAACTGACCGACGTATGTAGGCCATTCGGGGTATCCCAGCAGACTGATCTTGTACTCTGGGTGAGCCTGCTTGAATGCTTCTATCTTGTTGACCAATGCCATTGTGGCATTCAGACTGGAAGCATCGGAAATGATGAGGTTGTCACGGAATTGGTTGAGTACGCCCATATAACCAATCTCGCCTGCATTCATATTCACAGACTTGGCTGTGAAACCACGGGCCGCAATCTGACTGCGGAGCTCAGAGGTAAAGCTGGAACCACGGTCATCGGATGCTCCGGTGTTCATTATCACAAAGTTGTGGTTGCTGAATTGTGCACCAACCTTGTCTGCTGCATTCTTGCGGGCAATCTCGGCGCTGATGGAGGCTTGGTAGACAAGAGGATTGTTCTGACCGTATGCATTGGTGGTAACGAAGGGCATTACCAAACGGATGTTATTCAATGAACAGAATTCATTGACCGGAGAAGCCTGAATAGCATCGAGAGGACCAAAGATGAAGTCTACGCTTCTCAGTTCTGGTTTTGAGAGTACGAAGTTGATGTCGGCAGCGGTAGAACCGCTATGGTATGCGTAAACATCAACTGATGTTCCTTGTTGCTTCACGCTGTCGGCAGCCATCAACAAACCACGGTAGAACTCCAGCATCTTGGCACCTTTGTCGCCACCGTCCTTGAGAGGAAGGATGACGGCCACGCTAAGGTGCTTGGCATGCGATTTCATCTTTGCGGCATTGGCAGCCTCTTCAGCAGCCTTCTCTGCAGCAATTCGGTTGGCCTCAGCCTGACGGTCAGCACGAGAGAAGGGGATATAGAGGAATTCACCCTTCTTGAGTTTTGTCTTCTCAGTCAGTCCAGGGTTGGCTGCAAGCAACTCCTCAACGGTTACTTGGTAATTAAGCGCTATGCGGTAAAGATTGTCCTTTTTCTGTATGCGATACAGTTCTTTGTAACTTGTACCCACATAGGGTGCCGGACTCTGCTTGGTTTCCTTCTTCTTGGGTACATTGATGATGTAAGAAGGCTGTTCGTTTGCGTTTTGTGTGGGCGCAGTCTTGGCAGGCGGGGTTTGCGTACTGGCCGTGGTTTTCTCCGGTGCAGTTTGTGCCGGAGTGGTTTTCGCAGGCGTTGTTTTCGCTGGAGCGGTTTTTGCAGGCGTTGTTTTAGCTGGAGCCGTTGTCTGCGCAGCAGATCCAGTAGTTCCATTAGGCAACTTGATAGTTTGTCCAGGATGTATCTTGTCACCGTTTCCAAGGCTGGGATTCAAACGGAGAACCTCGGTGGGAGAAACTCCATATTTGCGTGCGATAGCATAAACAGTTTCACCTTGCTTTACCACGTGCTGAGTGGCTTGGGCAAAAAGGTTCATAGAAATAAAGATGCCGAAAATAGCAAGTAGATTTCTTGTTTTCATATTTTTTAGTTACTAATATTCGTGCAAAGATAATTTAAGTTCGCCTAAAATCAAAAAATAATCGGTACGATTTGATGAATAAGTCACAAGAATTTGTTATTTTTGCAAAAAATAAGCGCTTTGTCAGTATGAAACATATATTCTATGCACTCTTGGTCTGTCTTTTTGCACTTTGCGCGAAAGGACAGTCGTGCGATCCGCAAGCGGTTTTTGTTACGATTGCAGGCGAGGAACTCTCGGATGCGTCCTCGGCTCAGAACGCTCCCTTGGAGGCGCATTTCACGGCTAATCCTGATGATGGGGTAGGCAAGGACATACGTTATGAATGGAAAATATGGAATGCCGATGATCCAAAGGATGTCCTGGTACATCGTTTTGAGGAGAACATTGACTATACGTTTGTTAAAAGTGGCGCTTTCTTGGTGCAGTTGTATGCAACCTTCACGCTTGAAGGTGACACGATTACATGGCCAGAGAAAGGCGAAGAAAATCCTATCACGGTGGTCATCAGTAGTTCAAAGTTAGAGATGCCCAATGCTTTCTCGCCCAATGGCGACGGATACAATGACATCTACAACGCAAAACCTGAATTTCAAAGTATTGTGTCGTTCAAGGCAACCATCTTTAATCGTTGGGGGCAGGCCATCTATTCGTGGACCAATCCTGACCGCGAACAGGACGGATGGGACGGTACATGGAACGGTAACAGGGTACATGATGGCGTGTACTTTGTCAGGGTTGTCGCCCAAGGAGCTGACGGTCGTAAGTACAATATCCGTAAGGATGTGAATGTGCTGACGGGATACGATAATGGTGCAAAAACGAATGGTGCGAATACTGAGCCATAGCGTTGGTTTTTTACATGGTTTGATGCTTCGTTTGTATAATTAAGATTTAGCTGAATGATAAACATATACGGTGCTCGTGTACATAATCTGAAAGATGTTGACGTGGAGATTCCACGCAATAGTTTGACTGTCATTACCGGTTTGAGCGGTAGTGGCAAGTCGAGTCTGGCTTTTGATACCATCTTTGCCGAAGGACAACGACGTTACATTGAGACATTCTCTGCATACGCTCGTAATTTCCTAGGCAACCTGGAACGCCCTGATGTGGACAAGATTACGGGTCTTTCGCCGGTAATCAGCATTGAACAGAAAACCACCAACAAGAATCCACGCAGTACCGTTGGCACTACGACAGAAATCTATGACTATCTGCGTTTGCTGTATGCTCGTGCCGGAGAGGCTTTCAGCTATGTCACAGGCGAAAAAATGGTTAAATACACCGAGGCTCAACTCATCGACCTTATCTTCGAGCGCTATATGGGCAAGAAGGTGTATCTGCTCTCGCCACTTGTAAAGAATCGTAAGGGTCATTACCGTGAACTCTTTGAGTCCATCCAGCGTAAGGGTTTCCTCTATGTCCGTGTTGACAACGTGATTCAGGAAATATACCCGCAGATGAAGCTCGACCGCTATAAGAACCACGATATTGAGGTTGTCATCGATCGACTTATCGTTCAGGACAAGGACGACCGTCGTCTGTTGAACAGTGTGGCCGCAGCCTTGAAGCAGGGTGGTGGTGAGATGTTGGTGTACGATGTTGCTACCGACGAGGTTCGCCATTACAGTCGCCACTTGATGTGCCCTACCAGTGGTATTGCTTATCGTGAACCGGCTCCGCACGATTTTTCATTCAACTCTCCTCAGGGGGCATGCCCCCATTGTCATGGATTGGGTTATGTTACCATGGTGGGTGGTAAGGAGGTTCACAATGAAGACGACTCGTTTGATGAGGCTTCTGCAATGCTTTCGGCCATAAGCAAGAGCAAAAAGGACGATGACGATGACGAGACTCAGATTCATACTTGCATTTGTCCCGAATGTCATGGACAGCGACTGCGTAAGGAGTCACTCTACTTCCGCATTGCGGGCAAGAACATAGCCGACCTTTCCAATATGGATGTGTCGGAACTGTATCAATGGATGAAGCATTTGGATGATAAGCTCAACGACTTCCAACGCCAGATTGCTCCCGAAATTATCAAGGAAATATGCACCCGTTTGCATTTCCTTCTTGATGTGGGACTTGACTACCTCTCCCTTTCGCGCAGTAGTGTCAGCCTTTCGGGTGGTGAGAGTCAGCGCATACGCTTGGCCACACAGATTGGCAGTCAGTTGGTCAATGTGCTTTATATCCTTGACGAACCTTCTATCGGATTGCATCAGCGCGACAACCGTCGACTCATCCGTTCGCTTAAAGCCCTCCGCGATATTGGCAACACCGTCATTGTGGTGGAGCATGATCAGGAGATGATGGAGAGTGCTGACTACATTGTTGACATGGGACCTCGTGCAGGTCGTCTGGGTGGAGAAGTAGTCTTTCAGGGCAGTTATAAGGATATGTTGAAGAAAGACACGCTTACGTCCAACTATCTCAATGGAAAACTCAATATCGAAGTCCCGGAAAAACGTCGTAAAGGCAATGGCAATTTCCTTGTCTTGCGAGGTGCTCAGGGCAACAACCTTCAGGGTGTTGACGTGGATTTTCCTCTGGGAACATTTATTTGTGTGACGGGTGTCAGCGGTAGTGGAAAGAGTACGCTTATCAACGATACCTTGCACCCCATTCTCTCACAGCATTTCTACCGTTCGTTGCGTGAACCTTTGGCCTATGAGTCAATTTCAGGAATAGAGCATATTGATAAGGTCGTAGATGTTGACCAGAGTCCGCTGGGCCGTACACCTCGCTCTAATCCTGCTACTTATACGGGTGTTTTCAATGACATTCGCCAGCTTTTTGTGCAGTTGCCCGAAGCAAAGATACGTGGTTATAAACCAGGACGTTTCTCGTTCAACGTAAAGGGTGGACGATGCGAAACATGCATGGGCAATGGTTACAAGACCATTGAGATGAACTTCCTTCCTGATGTGTACGTACCATGTGATGAGTGCCTGGGCAAGCGTTACAATCGAGAGACCTTGGAGGTTCGTTACCGTGGCAAGAGCATTGCTGACATATTGAATATGACAATCAATCAGGCAGTAGAGTTCTTCGATCACATTCCCACGATATTGAACAAGGTAAAGGTCCTGCAAGAAGTGGGACTGGGTTACCTGAAACTCGGACAGCCCAGTACAACGCTTTCGGGTGGCGAGAGTCAGCGTGTTAAACTGGCCACAGAATTGTCCAAGAAAGATACAGGAAATACCTTCTACATCCTTGACGAACCTACAACAGGTCTTCACTTTGATGATATCCGTCAGTTACTTTCTGTCATCAATCGTTTGGTTGACAAGGGTAATACGGTTTTGGTCATCGAGCATAATCTTGATGTCATCAAGAGTGCAGACTACATCATCGATATGGGACCGGAAGGTGGTCGTGGAGGTGGTAAATTGCTGTCCTATGGTACACCCGAAAAGGTAGCCAAGAATAGTGTGGGTTACACGCCCGAATATCTGCGCGAAGTACTGAAAAAGAAATAGAAATCTTCAGTCTTCAACCCTCAATCTTCAATCCTCAACCCTCAACCCTCAATCCTCAATCCTCAACCCTCAACCTTCAACCTTCAACCCTCAATCCTCAACCTTCAACCCTCAATCTTCAACCTTCAACCCTCAATCTTCAATCCTCAATCTTCAATCCTCAACCCTCAATCTTCAACCCTCAACCCTCAATCCTCAATCCTCAACCATGAAGACAAACCTTACTATGCTCCCGCTTTTAGCTTTGGCATCACAAGCTATGGCGCAGGGAAAGCGTCCCAACATTGTGTATATTATGACGGATGACCATACATCTCAGATGATGTCATGCTATGGTCATAGTCAGATTCAGACACCCAACCTGGACCGTATTGCCAACGAGGGTGTTCTTTTCCGCAATAGTTTTGTTGCCAATTCGTTAAGCGGACCGTCACGCGCCTGTATGCTAACGGGAAAACATAGTCATAAGAATGGTTTTACCAACAATGAGCACGGTGTGTTTGATGGCAGTCAGCAGACTATGCCCAAGCTCCTTCAGGCAGCTGGTTATCAGACTGCTTTGGTGGGTAAGTGGCACTTGGTGAGTCAGCCCACCGGTTTTGATTACTACGAGATATTGAGAGGACAGGGTGAGTATTATAATCCTGACTTCATGCAAATGGATGGTTCTGTGAAGCGGTCTCAGGGGTATTGCACGGATGTGATAACCGATAAGGCCATTGACTGGATGGAGCATCGCGATAAGGAGAAACCGTTCATCTTGTTTGTGCATCATAAGGCTTGCCATCGTGACTGGTTGCCCGACCTGAAGTATATGCGCGAATATGAGGGACAGACTTTTGAGAAGCCTGCCAATTTCAATGACGATTGGGAGGGACGTCTGGCTGCTCAGCAACAGGAGATGACAATCGGAAGCGCTCACGATATGGATCTTATTTACGACAACAAGGCATATCTGCCCGGTGACAAGAGTCGTCTGAGTGGTACTTACTTGGCTTATGTCAACAGACTAAGTCCTGAAGACAGGCAGAAGTACTGGACATTCCATGACAGCATATCGTGCGACTTTTACCGACGCTTTCCTTATATGCGTGAACGTATGAAGGCAGATGGTTTCCAGATTCGTAAAGATGGGAAACGCATTATTGAGAATGCAGAAGTAACTGATTGGAAATATCAGCGTTATATGCGCGATTATGCCAAGGTGACTAAGAGCGTTGACGACAATGTGGGCCGACTTCTTGAGTACTTGCAGGCAAATGGGATGATGGAGAACACCCTGATTGTCTATACCAGTGACCAAGGTTTCTACATGGGCGAACACGGCTGGTTTGACAAGCGTTTCATGTACGAGGAGAGTCTTAACACCCCCTTGGTGATGCGTTTGCCCGATGGTTACCAGCGCCGTGGAGAGATTGCTGAGATGGTGCAGAACATTGATTATGCTCCCACTTTCCTTGATATGGCTGGCGTCAAAGTCCCCAATGATATTCAGGGCGTAAGTCTTGTCCCCATTCTGAAAGCGCCATCTGCACAGCAGGTCAAGGGTAAGTGGCGCGACGCTATTTACTATCATTTTTACGAGTACCCCGCCGAGCATGCCGCAAAGCGTCATTATGGTATTCGTACAAAGCAGTACAAACTCATTCATTTCTATAACGACATCGACACATGGGAGTTGTACGACCTAAAGGCTGATCCTACCGAGATGCACAACCTCTATAATGATCCTGCTTATGCCAAGGTTCAGAAGCAGTTGCACAAACAACTGAAGCAACTGCAAAAGCAGTATGATGATCCGATTGATTGGTAATGTTAAAGTACTGACTCTGCAAAAGCAGTATGATGACTCCTTCCACAACCTCAACTTGGTAGCAAAAGAATTGTGCGAACTATGAAGTTGTACAGAGGCACCATTGATGGTTACTGGTTTTTTACAATGAAAACTATGTAAACGCTTGTAAAAGTGCGTTAAAAAATCTCACACGAAGCCACGAAGAGCACGTAGAAAAGACTTTGCGTCTCCGCGTCGATTTTTGAGCGTCTGCAACATAAGTAGTTTCTTAAATTGCTATCACCTGTTCTGCACTATTTCTTTGATGTCCGTATTTCCTCAATGCTCATTCTGCGTTCCAGGTTGGAGAAAAAGTGTGGATGCGAGATACGCTTCTCCTCGGGAGGCAGTTGCATGTAGTTGCCGTAAAGCACTTTGAGATAACCGTCATAGTCGCGAGGTATGGTGACGGTGATGTCCTCAAAAGGATATTCCATGACATCGGTGAACCATTCAGACTTGAACATCTTGCCTTCCCATTGCGTCACGCAAACCGTTTTGGGGCCGTGCTGGCCAACATAGGTCTTCTCGAAGTCGAGGAAGGCTTTGAGGTATTTCTGCGGATTGCGCTTGCGAACCTGGTTCAGGACGTAAAGACCGCAAGAGTGAACGTCGAAATGAAACATGCGTCCCAAGAACCAGCCAAAAGAGTAGTGGCTGACAGCATTGATGTACTTGTCGAAGAAGAAATGACTGCGGTACTGACGTGCCGTGATGACCTCATCAGGTTCGTCAAACTCGTCCAAAGGAAAGATGTCAATGAAAGCCCCCAAGATGTAGGGCAGGCGCTCAAACTCCCAGATGGTGCTGTTGCAGTCTGAAATCTTGGCAAAAGGCATGTAATAGCCTTTGTCCTTGACTGATAGCACCTCATATCCGAGTGGACGCATCTCGTTGTTGAGGTCAAGAAGACGGTTGTAGTCCTCTCGGGGCATATAGATGTCGATGTCGTCGTCCCAGGGAATGAACCCTTTGTGACGAACGGCTCCCAAGACGGTACCCCCACAAGCAATGTAGCGCAGGTTGTGCTTGGCAAGAAACTCCTTTGTAAACTTGAATGTTTCGAGGAGCTTAGATTGGTCCTTTGTCATAGTGAAGATCCTCCCCGACGCTTGCCTTTCTCCGTCTTATGAAAGGCGTGAAGGGAGGCAAGCATGAGAGGAAAACGCAATAATATAGATTGCTTACTTAATCGAAATAATTCAGGAATAACTCGGCACACCACAACTGCCACTTCTGGTTGCCCGTAAGGGTGTGCATGGGGATGTCCTTGCGGAACTCTGGACGAGTAGGACCAGTCCAGTCCTTGAATATGGCCTCGACGGGACGGGGCATGGGAATCTTGAAAGGAATCTCCAATTCGGGATATTTCAAGGCATAGAGTCCACGTACCAGATACTTGGGTTCGCCGTTGCGGACACGCTCCATGTCAAGAGGTTCTGCCATGACCAAACGAGCGTAGGGGTCGTAGTAAGGCAACTTGGCCACTCCAAAAGCATTGAGATAACTGCTACTGCTCTCGATAGAGAATACCTCGTCCATGAAGCGCATGTAGTCAATGCCTTTCTCGCCAACGCGATACTGCTCGTAGAGTTCGCTTTGTGCCTCTACAACAGGGTTGGAAAGTACCAAAGAAGGTTCCAGGAAGGTGTATCGCTTGGTGAATCCTTCATAGTCCCATAAGGGCGTGATGAGTTTGTCCATACCACCGAAGATGAGGTCGGCACTTTCGCCCACGAGTATCATCTCCACACCATCCTTCTTTGCCTCGATGGCAGCCTTGTAGATCTGTGGTTCAATAGAATGCACGGGTGCCTGTTTGGCTGCCATCACAATAGGAGTGTACTTCTTATAATCGTCGAAGGTAATCTCAATAAGATGGTGGATGAGGCCGAACTTGGCACAATACTTCTTGGCGCGCTCTACGTCATCGTTGAAAACGCCCGTGTCGGAAACGAAGGTGTAGGCATGACTGCCTGGTTTGAGATAGGCAGCCAGATTGGCACTATCCATACCACCCGAAAGCAGGATGCCGATGTTGCTGTATTGCTGGTAGAGGGTGTCAACCTGCTTCTGTATTTCGCGGTCGATGTCCTCTGAGGTGGTTACAGGAATCTTATCTTCCTCCTTGATGGGAGGATAGTTACTGTGGTGGAATCCCTTGAAGAAATCCATTCCGTCCTTCCAGATGTAGCGGAAGGCAATGTATGAACTTAAGCAAAAATCTTTCATATCTTTTATTCTTTATCTCTGACGGCGGTCAATGCCTCTGTGATTTTTGTTGATGATACGCCATGCGTGTAGGGGAAATAGATGATTTTGATACCTGCATCGGTAAAGTCCTTCTCATAATCCTTCCATTTTTCTGTCCCGTACCAGTCATCGCCTACAAAAAGGACTGTTGCACCCAGTTTCTTGCACATGGTCAGTTTGTCCATGTCGTACTGAGGCACGGCTGCATCTACGCACTTGATGTTGCGGATAATCTCGATACGGTCGGAAAAGGGAATCATCGCGTGCTTGCCTTTGTAGAGTACCAACTCGTCAACAGTAACACCCACGATGAGTTTGTCACAAAGTGCTTTGGCATTCTTCAGAAGGGTGAGATGCCCGATGTGAAAGAGGTCAAAGACCCCTGCGGTATAACCAATAACCATATTATTTTTTCTTTAAGTTTTTATTCATTTTTTCTGATTGTCGTTAACTTCCTCGCCTTTTGGCGCAATACTCTTTGGCTTTTTTCTTCCGCTCAGCCAGGACACTCTCTCCACATACGGAACGAGCCACGAGCAGAAGGCAAATGTGAGTATGATAAGTATAATCCAGTCGTCCCAGTAACCTTTCATCGTGTGGGTATTTGACGCCCTTATCATCTTGTATAACACCAATACGGGATAGTGAAGGACAAAGAAGACCATAGAGTGCTGTCCGATGTAGCATAGGATTGGGATGCGAGGGGTTCGGAGTGTGAGGAGCACGCCAGACAGACCGCAGATACTGCACACTATCTTGATAAAAGTGATGGGGAAACTGCCCGTCCACGTATTTGAACTCATGGTGTATTCACCTCTGTCAATGTAGTTGAGTACACAGAATGCCACCACCATGATGCATGAGAGGATGAAGATGCGCGACCTTCGGAAACGTGCAATCAAGAATCTCCATATCTTGCCAAGGGTGAAAAGGAAAAGCCCCCAGAATACGTTGTTCAGACTGAACCACAATGGGTTGCCCTCTTTGTAGAGCCAGTAACTGACAAGCGGAAAGAGCAATGTCAGATAATGCAGTTTGATGTGAACGATACGCTTGGCTCCCACCTTGACTCGCAGGCTCGGACATTTGCGCATGAAGTGCATCAACACGTAAGCCGAGAAGAACGACAGCAGAAACCAGGTAGGGGCATTGCCCCAGAACTCGCTGGTAGTCCAGAGGTGTGAGATGCTCATATCCTTCACCATCGAGTTGTTCTTGGGAAGGATAATCCATACGAAGAAGAACCACACGAGGCATCCTATTCCGCCCCATACGAAATAAGGCACAAGTAATTGTTTTGCTTTTTTCTTGATGAAGAACCACGAACCTCCTTCCAATGTCTTGTTGAAGTAGCCCGCCTTGAAGAAGAAGAACGACATGAAGTAGAACGACCAATGCATGACCTCCGTCCACACGGCATTACCACCCAAACCGCACATGTTGGTAATGTGCAGTAGGATCATTCGAATGATGCAGATTCCGCAAAGCAAATCGAATGCGTGGTTACGTGGTTTCTTTTTTAGTTCAACGTTCATAATGCATGGTTCAAGGTTTTACCTCGGTTTGGTCAAGACTATCCCCCCGCCCTCTATTTTCGTCCCGTAGTCGAAAGTCTAGGGAGGGAGTCTGTTGTCCGTTGTCCGTTGACTGTTCTCCCTCATTCGTGACCTGCAGCCCTTCATCCGCGGTCTGCTGTCTGTTGTCCGTTGACTGTTGTCTTCTATATCTTCCACTCAACCAAGGTACTTTCTCCACATAGGGCACTATCCAGAAACAGAACACAAAGATGAGCAAAGAGAGTATGATGAGGTCGTCCCAATGCCCTTTGAGTGAGTGGGCAAAGGTGGAACGAAGCATCTTGTAGAGCGTGAGCAGAGGATAGTGTGCCACGAAGAATACCATGGAGTGTTGGCCGATGTAATTGATAACGGGAATGCGTGGCATATTGACCGACAAAAGCAGTCCCGATAGACCACAGATAGCCAGAATTATCTTGCTGGCAATGATGAAGAAATTGCCTTTCCATAGGTTGCCCCCCATGTCATACCATTCATCGGTGAGGGCATTGAGAATGATGAATCCCGTTATCAGCAAGATGGAGATGAAGATGGTGATGGATGCGTCAATGTGATCGAGTACCCAACGCCAAGCCCGTCCCAGGAAGAACAGGAAGATACCCCAGAACACGTTGTTCAGACTGAGTATCAGTGGATTGTCTTTCGTGAATAGGTAGTAACTGATGAACGGAAACCCTAATACAATCCAGTAAAGGTGTATCTTGACCTTCCCGATTTTTAGAGGCGGACACTTGCAGATGAGGTGCATGGCAAGGTACGCCATAAAGAAACAGTAGAGAAACCAACATGGTCCGTTGCCATAGAAACTGCTGGTCTTCCATAGGTGCTCCCAAGTGATGTGCTTTACCTGGGCGCTATCGGCATCAAAAAAGCAAAGCGCAAAACCGCAATACACAATACTTCCCAATACGCCCCACACTACATAGGGCACCAGCAGTTGCTTGCTCTTTTTCTTCAGGAAATCGAGCGTGTTTCCTTGTACGGTCTTGTTGAAATAGCCAGCCTTGAAAAAGAAGAATGACATGAAAAAGAAAGTCCAGTGCAGCAACGCAGGCCAGAAGCCGGCATGGTGAAGCTGACAGGTTTCCATGGCGTGACGCATCATCATGCGGATGATGCAGACGCCACATAGAAAGTCAAAGGCGTGGTTGCGGACTTTTATCTTTTCTGCCATAATAATGTTGTTTCGCTGAGGACGAAAATTGACAGCATAGCTGTCTCGAAAAATCATTCCCAGTATACCATTTGCAAAGTTACACAAAAAATCAATGCCACGAAAAAAAACGAAGGAAATGTTTGGTCAGTTCATTGAAAAGGCGTACCTTTGCACCCGCAAAACTGAAACAGTCTTGCTTATGACTCTTTAAGAGAGTGAAAAAGTGTTGCTGCTTTAGCTCAGTGGTAGAGCGCATCCTTGGTAAGGATGAGGTCCCGAGTTCAACTCTCGGAAGCAGCTCAACTTGAAGAAAATCCTGCATGCTCTTTCTTGGAGTTGCAGGTTTTTTTATTTGCAGAATGGTTTCTCAGATCAACACCAATTCGCCATGATTACAGTTGCCCATATCCGTAACGATTTCAAGACAAAGTTTGGCGTGCCTCGTCAAAGTGGTTTGGCGCCCAGCGCCGAGGCTGTCATTGTTTTTGAACCCAAATACCGTAATGCCGAAGCGTTGCGAGGCCTGGATGGTTTCTCGCATCTTTGGTTGTTGTGGGATTTCAGCGAGGCACATCGTGAAGACTGGTCTCCAACGGTACGTCCTCCCCGTTTGGGTGGCAATCAGCGAATGGGTGTTTGGGCCACTCGTTCTCCCTTTCGTCCCAATCCCATCGGTTTGAGTTCCGTGCGTATAGAGCGTATCGTGCTGAGTTCGCCAGAGGGACCGCTAATCTTCGTCTCTGGTGCTGACTTGATGAACGGGACACCTATCTTTGACATCAAGCCATACCTTCCTTTTACAGATTCCCATCCTGATGCCCGTGGCGGTTTTGCCCAGGAAGTAATCAAGACAGATTCCCCCTATGAGGTGGAGATTCCTCAAGAGGTGGCAGTTTTGTTTACTCCTTCACAGTTGGATGCCTTACGTGAGGTACTTTCGCAAGACCCTCGTCCGCACTACCAGCAAGACGAGGAACGAATCTATACAATGGAATACGCTGATTATGAAGTTCGTTTCCGTTATGCGGGAAATACAATAGTGGTGGTCGGCACGTAAGCGCTACGGTTTTGCATTCTTCACCTTTCACACATCCTTTCCAAGATGCATTGGTACCTCACCATTCCGTTCCTTTTCGGCATCATGCTCTCTCCGCAAATCGAGATGGCATGGTGGTGGCAACTTACGGCCTTGTTGGTGGGATTGCTTGTAATGTGGGGTGTTTTCCAGAAAAAGGCAAACCCACTTCCACTGTTTCTGCTCAATTCCTTTCTGATGGGCTTGTTGTATTACAACGTCCGCACAATGGATATTGATGGCGCACAGGATGAAAAAAGCGTTTCGTTTGTACGAAATGCATCGCCACCTTCTCAATCCGTTTTACGGCTTGAAGAATATCTTACACATACGCAACTGACCGAGGAGCACCGACACGTGCTGAATGCCATGTTGCTGGGAGACAGAAGTCAATTGGACAAGGAACACAGACAACTTTATCGCCGTGGGGGTGCCCAGCATCTCTTGGCCCTCTCGGGAATGCATTTGGGCATCTTGCTGGCCTTGTTGGGCATACTCTTTCTGCCTAGGGTGAGGTTTAGTCGATGGCGGTGGGTGGTGTTGTCTTCCGTCTTGCTATTAATGTGGGGTTACCTTTTTATGGTAGGTGTGCCGAAGTCATTACTCCGTGCCGTATTGATGTCTTCTGTTTTCTTAATCGGAAAGTTCTCGTTTCGTCCGGCTCGTGGCTATGAGGTGTTGGGCACCACAGTACTTGTTATGTTGGCCATCGACCCGCTTTGTGCCTTTGATATTGGTGCGCAACTTAGTGTGGTAGCGTTGGTAGGCCTCACTTGCTTTTATCCTGCTTTGGATGCTTTGCTGAAAACGGATGCACAGAGCTCAGTTCGTGCAACGTTCCGCATGCCAGGTTTTGTTCGGTCGTTCCTTCGCTTCTTCTTTGTCTCTCTATCTGCTTGGATGTTTACGATGCCACTATTGTTGTATTATTTCCATCAATTACAGCCTTGGCAACCTATTGTAAGCATTGTGCTCATACCCCTCACGTCATTGGTGTTGTATGGTGCGGTCTTTGTTTGGATTTGTTGCGTGACGGGTTGCAATGCTCTTGCCAATGGTTTTTCTTCCGTCTTGGATGGTTTGATGAACGTGCAGGATGAGGCTTTGCATATTTCCTCGTCTCTACCTCTCTCAAATATTGAGATTTCCCATGTCACCCTATGGCAAGTACTGCTTCTTTACATCTTGTTTGCCATTGTTTGGATTGCCTTGCGTTACCGTACGCTAAAGATACAACTGCTTTCCTTTGCTTCTGGAATCTTTACGATTCTCCTTTTTTACTATCTAGCGTGATTTTCACTTCAAACTTCATTTCTTCATTCGTTCGTGGGTGGATGAAATGTAGTTCCTCGGCATGTAGGCAAAGGCGTTTTCCGGCATTGCCATAAAGTCTGTCGCCCACAATGGGACTGTTCAGTCCTGATGGGTGCGCCATATGAACACGCAATTGGTGTGTCCTGCCCGTGTGAGGCCATAAGTGAATGAGTGTCTTGCCCAGGATATTGTCTACTACCTTGTATTCGGTGATGGAGCGCTTTCCGTATTCGTAGTTCACCATTTGTCTGGGTCGGTCGGTAATATCGGGACAGATGGGAAGGTCTATTCTTCCTTGCTGTCCGATGGGTAACTCTCTCTCTAATAGTGCAGTATATCTTTTCGTCACCTTATGTTGCACGAACTGGTCTTGCAGGTTGTGGTAACCCTCTTCATTCAATGCCAAGACCATCAAACCGCTCGTGTCCATGTCCAAACGATGCACGATGAGGGGTCCCGTTGCTTGTGGAAAGCGTTCGCGTATCTCATCCTGTACATTGGGCAAGGTATCTTTTCCCGGAACCGCCAACATGCCAGAGGGTTTGTTGACGACCACGATATCGTCATCTTGGTAGATGATGGAGAGCGGTTCGTCGATGGTCTGTAGCAAAGGGTTGGGTTCTACGTCCAATCCGATGAGCATGTGGCGAAGCAAGGGCTTGCATTTAGCGCTGCATGATGGGTAGAACTGTCCCTCTACACGTATCTCGTTCTTGGGTGACTGTCCCATCCAGAACTCTCCCATACAAAGTGGTTTCAAACCTTCTCTATAGGCTGCCTGAAGCATTTTGGGCGCACAACAGTCACCGGTGCCCGAGGGTGGGGTGGTGTCGCCAAAAAGTTGCGCCATACCTGCACCTTCTCCGTTGGCATTCAAGAAGTTGTACTGTGCAAACAACCATCGTTGCAGTACTACCGATCGTTGTTTGCCTTCTTCTACCTTGTCCTTCTCTCCGCTTCGAACCAAGGTGCTGATGGCCGCCTCTTCTTGCTTGAAATAACTGCCTTGCTCCATTAGGTCGTACACGGGTTCTACAAAGTATGGATGCCTTGTCTGTCCTCCTAAGGTTCCCGAAAATGCAGCCAGAAAACATACTTCGTCCTCCCTCTTGCACACCAATACGCCAAACATCTTGCCTCGTTCTATCTCCTCCTTCCATTCGGGATGACGGGCAAGTTCCTGCTTTACCTCCTCGGCTGCCTTCACCACAAGTGGGTGAGGGGCGTAGCAATGCGGAAAGGTAAACTGCCGTGGCAACTCCATGTTGTGGTCAAGTGTGTGTGTCAAAGTGCGGTTCATCGGTTGTGCTGATTATTCTTTTTGCAAAGATACTACTTTTTTTGCTTCTTTCCTTCATTTTGCCTTACTTAACTCTTGTTCGTGTTTATTTTGAGAAGATGATGATGTTGTCTTGCTTGTTTCTCTTCCTTTTCTTGTATGTCCGGGGTTCTTCTTAGGTGCCTCTACTCTGCATTCAATGTAAAGCGTATTAAACTACAATTAAACTACAATATTTTCTTTAAAACATTGGAGTTTGATTGGACTTTAATTGGACTTTGATTGGACTTTGAGTACAGTCTCCTTGGAAGAATGTTATAGGAAAATTGAACGAGAAATGTATTTTTGTAGCGTTTGAGAAGCGTGTTGATGAGACAAAGTGAGATATTTTCCCGAAAAATGCAGATTATGAAATAAAATGTGTATTTTTGCAGTCGGTTTTATTGGAACAAATTTATAAACATTAAGAAAATTATGAAACGAACATCACGAATGGTCAGCCTAATGCTGATGGGTGTTGCCTTGTGTGGTAGCATGGCGAGTTGCAACAAATTGAAGGGTGAAGCATCCGATGCTTCGGCAAATAGCGCTACGGAACAAGTGGCAGATACCGAAAATGCAGAGGAGCAAGCGGTTACCAAGAAGGCTATGCCTGCCATTAAGGTGAGCGAGAACGGCACTATCAGTACGGATTATGAGGCAGGACAAGAAGCACGCGTTACCTTCGACCGTTTTCCCGTTGACTTTGAGGATTGGAAAGGTGCGCAGGCTCAGTTAGGACACTCGCTGGCTGGAACGGTAGCGCTGGAACTGATGGCTATGCAGTTGTATTACTATGACCAGGAAGAGGGCGAAAAGGCACTTATGGCTTGCAATACCGAGGTGGATGCAAAGGCGCTCATCCGCATTCTCTCTCAGAAGTTCAAGCAGGAATTGGCCGGAAAGGGTGACAACTATGTTCAGCCTTATCTTGTTGCCAGTTACCTGGAGGGCTCTTCACCCCAGAATGCCTATCACCCCAATACTCCTTATGAGATTGTCGTGAGAATGAGTCCTGTACACAAACCTCAGGAGGGTCAGATTTCCTATACGGGCATTGATTACTTCTTGCAGATCAACTGCAATGGCGCAGACAGCAACTGGCGTGGCATCGAGGTGGCAGAACTGAAGGGCGAGGAGTACTTCAAGGTCTTCAATAATGCCAGCATTGGCGTTGGTATAAAGCAGGTTGCGTATAAGAGCAATCCCGAAGACTTTGACGAACTGCATTAAAGCAGACTTGCACATCGGACTAAATATGAATTCCGTAGTATTCATCACGAACGCTACGGAATTCATCTTTTTTATGGTTTAAAGTGCATTAAATCTGTGCCAAAGCCTGCTCAATGTCGTCGAGTATGTCATCGATGTGCTCAACGCCAATGCTGAGACGAATGGTGGTAGGCGTGATGTGCTGTTCGGCCAGTTCCTCGGGCGAGCATTGGCTGTGAGTGGTGGTGTAGGGGTGGATGACCAGACTCTTTACGTCGGCCACATTGGCCAGGAGCGAGAAGAGTTTCAATGAGTCGATGAACTTCCATGCCTCTTCCTGACTGCCCTTGATTTCGAAGGTGAAGATGCTGCCGCCACCATTGGGGAAGTACTTCTTGTACAATGCGTTGCTGGGGTGCGTGGAGAGTGAAGGATGACTTACACTTGCCACCTTGGGATGCTTGCTCAGATAGTCAACAACCTTGAGGGCATTCTCTACGTGACGCTCTATGCGCAAGGGCAGACTCTCAACGCCTTGCAAAAGAATCCATGCGTTGAAGGGTGAGATGGTGGCACCTGTGTCACGAAGAATGACGGCACGGATACGGGTCACAAATGCGGCTGCTCCGGCGACGTCGGCAAACACGGCACCATGGTACGAAGGATCGGGTTTGGCAAGGGTGGGGTACTTGTCGGCATTTGCCTTGAAATCGAACTTGCCTGCGTCAATAATAACGCCACCCAAACTGCTTCCGTGACCGCCAATGAACTTGGTCGCACTGTGTATAACGACGTCTGCTCCGTGTTCAATAGGACGAATCAAGATGGGGGCAAAGGTGTTGTCAACGATGAAGAGAACATTGTGGCGATGAGCCACTTCTGCAATGGCGTCTAAGTTGGTAACATCGCTATTGGGATTGCCGAAGGTTTCTGCATACACTACCTTAGTGTTTGGCTTGATGGCTGCCTCCAGTGCTTCGAGGTCATTCACATTGACGATAGTATAGTCAACGCCCTGAGTGCTTAGTGTGTGGGTAATGAGGTTGTAACTGCCACCGTACAGGTTGTCTGCGGCTACGATGTGATCACCATTCTGAAGCACGTTCTGCAAAGCATAGGTTACTGCTGCCGCACCACTGGCTACGGCCAATCCGGCAACGCCACCTTCAAGTGCTGCAACGCGATCCTCGAAGACACCCTGTGTGGAATTGGTCAAACGACCATAGATGTTGCCTGCGTCTCTCAAACCGAAACGGTCTGCAGCATGCTGACTATTGTGGAACACATAACTGGTAGTCTGGTAGATAGGTACTGCACGTGAATCGCTTGCGGGATCTGCCTGTTCCTGGCCAACATGAAGTGCGAGAGTCTCAAGATGAAGTTTTTTCTGTGACATAGTTGTATGATTTTAATTGTTATTATTCTATTTGTTTTTTGTAACGAACCGTGATTTGCGGTTGTTTTCTTTTTCTGATGCAAAGGTACGGATAAATAGAATGATAATCCAAATAACTATTACTATTAAAGAAAAACTGCGCAGTAAAAACTTACCGCGCAGTGTATTTATTCTGTTAAGACGTCTTCCAGAGGCAATTTGTGTTCTTCGTAACAGACTTTTGCTTGTGGGATGAGGTTGCGTGAAAAGGTGCAAAGTACCTTTCTTCTAAACGGGAATTCCGTAGGTCAGTTTTAGTGTGTCCATCACAAAGATGCTCTGAATGCGCGATACGTATTCCAATGCTCCTACTTTCTCCACGATGAATTGCTGGTATTTTGCCATACTTGGAACAAATACCTTCATCATGTAGTCGCAATTGCCACTTACATTGTAGCATTCACTCACCTCTGTCCAGTTCTCTACTTCTGCCTGAAAGTCTTTTGCAATTTGTGTGTTAATCTGTTTCATCGAGATGTTGCAGAACACGACAAAACCTCGTTCCAGTTTTTCTGCATCCAGGACGGCAACATACTTGTGGATGAACCCTTGTCGCTCGAGTCGTCTGAGGCGCTCGAATGTTGGGGTGGTAGACAAGTGAATCTTTGCCGCCAGTTCCTTGGTGGTCAGTCGGCAGTCTTCCTGCATGGCTCGCAGTATCGCCAAATCGGTTTCGTCAAGGGTTTGCTGTACCATATCTTTCTTATACTTTTATATTATAATGTATATTTATGTTTCTCTATTGTGACAAATTTCTTGCAGAAGATCCATAAAAGCGTCACGCTGACGAGTAGGGTACCTGCCATGATGCTCCATGTGATGCCTGTGCCACCAAAGATGTTGTTATAGGACAGTTCCTTTAACTCGTCACCCATAACGTTCATTTGAATCACGGCAATGGTGTTGTTTGCTATGTGTACAATACTGCATAACAGGACGTTACGCGTCTTCCAGTACAATATGCCTAATATGATTCCGATAAGGAAGGCAAAGGGTACTTGAACGGGGTTGATGTGGATGATTCCAAATGCCAATGCCGAAACGCCAATGGCGGTCAATGGCGAGATTCCGCCTCTCAGCATCTCTCCCTCTATTGATTCTCTGAAGACAAGTTCTTCCACAAGAGGTGCCGCTATGCCGATGCTTATGATGCCGATCGGACTTTTCGACATGGCGATAAACTGTTCTTCCATCATGTTGGGCAGGTTCATCTGCTCGCTAAGCAGGTCTGTGCAGAAGATTCCTGTAAAAGCACCCATAATGGCAATGAGTGCATAGAGGAAATTCTTTCCGTGCTTTATGTTACTCGGAGTAAATGTTTCCTTTACTCGAATGGTTTTCAGTGCAAAAGTAATCACCAATATGCTAATGATGCCGGTGATGGTTGTTGTCAAGGCCAATTCGTCGGCGGTGAATTGTATTTGCTCTGGGGCATTTCCTGTTTCTTCTGCTTCTTGCATGGTATTAATGAAATCGCTATTCAGTAATAGGGCGATTATGCCACCCAAGAATTGCATTCCGAGGAAAATAACCACGCTTAAAAGGGGTTTCCAGTTTTTCATTATTTTCAGTTTTATTATTGTTCCTTTTTCTGTTGCTTCTGCAAATTTACGAATAATTTTCTGAACTAATCATTGTTTCTTGGATAAAATGACTGATTTGTTGCTATATGGCATTAGAAAACGCGTTGAGGCGTAGGTGAAATGCTGGTTTCTCGGAGTGGTGGATGTACCCAATTTGTTTGATCGCAAAGGTGCAAGGTGTGAAATTCCTGTCCGAAACGCATAATGTCGAAGAAAAAGGCAATAGGGCAGGATGTTCACATGTCTCGTCAATTCTCTCGCATGCGTATATATAATAAGGTGTACAGTTCTTGTTTTTGCCGTCTCTCAAAAAAAATGCACTTTTTTTGAAAAAAGTTCGCGAAATGTTTGGCAGGTTTGCGGATTTGTCGTACCTTTGCACCCGCAAACGAGAAAGGAACTCCTCCTCTGAGGTGAATACAACATCTCGGATGCATCAAGATTAGTTCTT
>JAZUKS010000034.1:0-12028 GCA_045643405.1 Bacteroidaceae bacterium
AAGGTTGGCGAGAACACCGAGATATACAGCAATGCCGTCATCTATCACGATTGCAAGGTTGGCAACCGTTGCATCCTTCATGCCGGTTGCGTGATTGGTGCTGACGGATTCGGATTCCAGCCCACCGAGGAGGGATACGAGAAGATTCCCCAGATTGGCATTGCCATCATCGAGGACGACGTTGAGATTGGAGCCAACACTTGTGTTGACCGTGCCGTAATGGGTGCTACCATCGTGCATAGTGGCGTCAAGCTCGACAATCTTGTACAGATTGCCCACAACGATGAGATTGGCAGTCACACCGTGATGTCGGCACAAGTTGGCATCGCCGGTTCAACGAAGGTCGGAGAGTGGTGTATGTTTGGCGGTCAGGTAGGTGTGGCTGGTCATGCCACCATTGCCAACAAGGTAATGGCAGGCGCTCAGTCGGGCATCGCCAACAGCATCAAGAAGGACGGTACTGCCGTTCAGGGCGCTCCCGCCATCGACTACAAGAACTTCTGGCGTTCAAGCGTGGTATTCAAGAACCTGCCAGAGCTCAACACCACAGTAAATCAGTTAAAGAAGGAGATTGAAGAACTTAAAAGCAAATTGAATGAACAATAAACAATGTACTTTGGGAGACAGCTTCTCCCTGACCGGAAAAGGTCTGCATACGGGTTTGAAACTCACGCTGACCATCGAACCTGCCCCCGAGGATTATGGTTACAAGATACAACGTGTTGACCTCCCTGGCGCGCCCATCTTCGATGCTATTGCCGAGAATGTAGTAGAGACCACCCGTGGCACAGTCCTGGCAAAGGGAAAGGCTCGTTGCAGCACCGTGGAGCACGCCATGGCTGCCATGTACGCCAACGGCATTGACAATGTACTGTTCAAGGTCGACGGACCCGAGTTCCCCATCCTCGATGGCAGTGCCGAACTCTACATCAAGGAGATTGAGCGCGTAGGCATCAAGGAGCAGGAGAAGGAGAAGAACTTCTACGTCATCAAGAGCAAGATCGAGATGAAAGACGAAGAGACCGGTTCGTGCATCACCATATTGCCCGACGATAACTTCAGCATCACCACCATGATTGCTTTCAACTCAAAGGTGCTGAACACACAGTTCGCCACCCTTGATGACATGAGCAAGTTCGACAAGGAGATCTCTGCAGCCCGCACCTTTGTATTTGTTCGCGAAATAGAACCCCTCCTGATGGCAGGCCTCATCAAGGGTGGCGACTTGGATAATGCCATCGTCATCTACGAGAACGAGATGTCGCAGGAGAACCTCGACAAGCTTTGCGCCTTGACCGGTGCAGAGCACCACGATGCCAAGATGCGTGGTTACCTGCAACACAAGCCCCTGGTTTGGGAGAACGAACCTGCCCGCCACAAGTTGCTCGACCTCATCGGCGACATGGCCCTCATCGGTCGTCCCATCCTCGGTCGCGTCATTGCCACTCGTCCTGGTCATACCATTAATAATAAGTTCGCGCGCCTGATGCGCAAGGAGATCAAGAAGTTCGATGTCCAGGCTCCCAAGTACGACCCCAACAAGGTTCCCGTGATGGACAACATCCGCATTCGCGAGTTGTTGCCCCACCGCTACCCCATGCAGTTGGTCGACAAGGTCATCGACATGGGCAAGAAGTACATCGTAGGCTTGAAGAACATCACCGCCAACGAACCCTTCTTCCAGGGCCACTTCCCCACCGAACCCGTCATGCCCGGCGTGCTTCAGATTGAGGCATTGGCACAATGTGGTGGCATCCTGGTGCTGAACGGTGTGGATGAACCCGAGAAGTGGAGCACCTACTTCCTCAAGATTGACGACGTGAAGTTCCGTCAGAAGGTAGTTCCCGGCGACACCCTCATCTTCAAGGTAGAGTTCGTGGCACCTCCCCGCCACAACATCGCCACCATGCGCGGTTTTGCTTTCGTGGGCGAGACCTGCGTGATGGAAGCTACCTTTACCGCACAGATTGCCAAGAACAAGTAATTTGCACCCTTTTCATCTGCCCTCTCATTATCTATACTAATCATATTATAATAATAAGGTATTTATACCAATCATTATATTATATATAAGGATATAAGGAGAGGTAAGACACAAAAGAACCAGCAAGACAAGAAAAAAGAAAATACAACAATCAACCGCGACAATGCCCCTTGCAGGATAGCGGCCACCTCCCCAAAGCGGGGAGGGAGGGGCAAGAACCAATATGAGTAAAATCAGTCCTTTAGCATACATTGATCCCGAGGCTAAGATCGGCGAGAACTGCGAGATTGGTCCCTTCTGCTACATCGACAAGAATGTGGAGATTGGCGACAACAACACATTGATGAACAGCGTAACCATCCTGAGCGGTGCCCGCATTGGCAATGGCAACATCTTCTTCCCCGGAGCTGTTATCAGCGCCATTCCACAGGACCTGAAGTTCCGTGGCGAGGAGACATTGGCCATCATCGGCGACAACAACAAGATACGCGAGAACGTGACCATCAACCGTGGTACTGCAGCCCAGAACCGCACCAAGGTGGGCAGCAACAACCTCTTGATGGAAGGTTGCCATGTGGCACACGATGCAGTCGTGGGCAATGGCTGTATCATTGGCAACAGCACTAAACTGGCTGGCGAGATTGTCATCGATGACAACGCCATCCTCAGCGCCGGCGTCCTGATGCACCAATTCACCCGTGTCGGAAGTTATTCCATGGTAGGTGGCGGAACCCGATTCAGCCAGAGCATCCTGCCCTACTCTATGGTAGCACGCGACCCCGCCGCATTCTGCGGACTGAATGTGGTAGGTCTCAAGCGCCGTGGCTTTGACCGTGAGTTGATCAACCGCATCCACGAGACCTATCAGATTATCCTGGGCGGCGGCAAGCTCGACGGCAACCTGGAGCGCGTCAAGAACGAAATCCCAATGAGTCCTGAGATTCAGTACATTCTGGACTTCATTGAGTGGACCGGTTCACGCGGCTTTATTCGCTAAACGCCATTCACAGACTAAAAGTTATAGTCATGACTTTCAAAATAACCGTAGCATCCAATGAAGTTGAGGATTTCGTTCTCGAAATCCTCATCGATGCTGACAGCACATTCCACGACCTTCACAAAACCATCCTGAAGGCATGTAAGTACCAAGAAGGTAGCAACCACACCATCTATATCTGCGATGAGAACTGGCGTTCCGAACAGCGCATCCTGCTCAACGACGATGGCAGTACCTCTTCGGACGAGGACCTCTTCTTGATGGAGGATACCATACTGGGAGACTTCCTTGAGGACGAAGGTCAGCGCATAGCTTACCGATTCGACCCCGAAAGCCGTCGCCTCTTCCTTCTCGAGCTCAGCGAGATCAGTTTTGGTGCTCGCCAGGAGAAACCCGAGGTGAAGCGTCGCCACGGCGTTCCTCCCTTGCAGAGCGAACCAGAAGATGAGACCGATGCAACACCCACACCAACACCCACCGACGATGAAGATGCCGAGATGGGAGAGTCGTTCTATGGTGACGAGGGCTTCGAGGCAGAGGAATTCGACGAAGAGGGATTCGAGACAATTGACTAAATGGGTCACTCATTTTTCATTGGGAGTAAATGAATTGTGATTCAAGCAATAAGACGCTGGTCGTCTTGTTAGGTCCGACAGGCATTGGCAAGACCGAGTTGAGTCTGCAACTGGCAGAGCATCTCGCTTGTCCTATCCTCAACTGCGACAGTCGCCAGTTGTTTCGCGACCTGACAATCGGCACCGCCTCCCCCACCCCTGAGCAGTTGGCCAGGGTAAGGCATTACTTTGTCGGTACGCTCGCCTTGGACGAGTATTATAGCGCTGCCCAATACGAGGCAGAGGCATTGCAGTTGCTCGAGAGTCATTTCGAGTCCCATCCCACCGCCATCCTCTCGGGAGGCAGTATGCTCTATATCGATGCCGTATGCAAAGGCATCGACGACATACCCACCATTGATGACGACACCCGTGCGCTCATGAAGCAACGTCTTGATACGGAAGGACTTGACAGCCTTCTGGAAGAACTGAAACAACTTGATCCCGATTACTACAATATCGTAGACAAGCACAACACACGGCGCATCGTCCATGCTCTCGAAATCTGCAAGATGACGGGCAATACCTACACGTCATATCGCACCAAGAGCACCAAGCAACGCCCCTTCCGCATCATCAAGATTGGTCTGCAACGACCGCGCGAGGAACTCTTCGAGCGCATCAACCAAAGGGTAGAAATCATGATGCAAGAAGGATTGATGAACGAGGTGCATCAGAACATGGACAACCGTCACCTCAACTCGCTCAACACAGTGGGCTACAAGGAGTTGTTCGAATACTTAGACAATAAGGACAAATCAGAAGACGAGAAACGGGCCTTGTTCATCAAGGGGCACGTCGTATCGAAAAAAGATGCAATAGAAAGAATCAAAAAGAACACGCGTGTTTACGCGAAGAAACAAATGACTTGGTTCGCCAAAGACCCCGATATCCATTGGTTTCACCCAGACAATGTGCAAGATATCCTCTCGTTCATTGACGGACAACTCAGACAGAATTCAACAGAAATAGAAAAACAAGCCCTCCCACTTGCATAAGCATCTTGGAGCAAAATTACATACAACAATGAAAATCCTCAAAAAATTCTTGCATGCCATCTATGGAGGACGCTGGTACAAGCGCGTGGCAATGTGGTTTCTTACACTTTTGTTCCTGTTCTTCATGTTCCTGGGAGCAGTCGACTTCAACCTGTTCGGTTTGTTCGGTCCGTCGCCCGGTTTCAGCGACATCAGGAATGCCGAGAGCATGAACAGCGAGGCAAGCGAGATTTTCAGCGCCGACAGCGTGCTGTTGGGACGCTATTTCAGCGAGAACCGTTCGGCAGTCACCTATGAAGAAATATCGCCCATCCTGATCCGTACCCTCGTAGACACCGAGGACGAGCGTTTCTATAGCCATTGGGGTATCGACTTCAAGGGTCTCTTCTCTGCCGCCAAGGATATGGCGCAAGGCAAGGCGCGCGGAGCCAGCACCATCACCCAGCAGTTGGCCAAGAACCTCTTTGTACGCACCAAGAACTCTGCCACGGGCAAGTTGGGTGGCAACATCCTCATCAAGAAGATGAAGGAGTGGATCATTGCCACCAAACTGGAGTTGTCACTCACCAAGGAGGACATCATCACCATGTATCTCAACACGGTGGACTTCGGTTGTAACTCCTTCGGTATCAAGACCGCATGCCGAACATACTTCGGTATTACCCCCGACCAGATCAGCTATGAGCAAGCGGCCACGTTAGTAGGTCTGCTCAAGGCAACCAGTTACTACAACCCACGCACCAACCCCAAGAACAGCAAGGAGCGACGCAACATCGTCCTGGGACAGGTGTTCGACAAGGGTCACATCTACATCAATGGCAAACGCGCCACCAAGGCACAGTTTGACTCGCTGAAGGCTCTGCCCATTCAGTTGGTGGAGAGTCGCAACGAGAGCAGTAACGACGGCGTGGCTCCCTATTTCCGCCGTGCCCTCACCGACTATATCTACATGCTTTGCGACAAGGGTTACATCGAGGGATACGATAAGGACAACCACCTCGACCTCTATGCCGACGGCTTGAAGATATACACCACCCTTGACACACGCATGCAGACGTATGCCGAAGAAGCTGCACACCGCCAGATGTCTGCCACCCAGCAACGTTTCGACAGTCATTGGCACAACCTCAAGCCTTGGCGTGATGAGCATGGACAGGAGATTCCCAACTTCCTCGAGAACCTCGCCAAGAAGACTGGTTACTATGAGTATTACAACAAGAAGTTCAATGGCAACGAGGACAGCATCTTCAACCACCTACGCAACGACAAGCACCTTGTCAGCGTATACAGTTACGATGGTCCGAAGGAGGAGATGATGAGTGTGATGGACTCCATCCGCTATATGGTATCGTTCATGCATTGCGGTTTTGTCGTCATTGAACCAGACACCCGCCACGTGAAGGCATGGGTTGGTGACATCGATTTCAACTCATGGCAGTACGACAAGGTGACCGCCATGCGCCAACCCGGTTCCACCTTTAAGCTCTTTGTATATACCGAGGCCATGAACCAGGGATTGACACCCAATACACGCCGACAGGATAAGTTCCAGTCTTACCCCGACACCGTGGATGGCAAGCCTACCGTATGGCAACCTCATAATTCCGACTGGTATTTCAGCGGTGCCAATATCACGCTCAAGAGTGCCTTTGCCATGAGTATCAACAGTATTGCCGTTGGTCTCGGTTACGAATGCGGAATCGCAAAAGTTGCCAAGACTGCCAACGCCATGGGTATTGAGAGCAAACTCGAGGCAAAACCCTCGCTCTCGCTCGGTTCAAGCGACGTCAACTTGTTGGAACTGACAAACGCATATTGTACTCCCGTTGCCGATGGCAAGGCCAATATGCCCATCATGGTAACCAAGATTGTAGACCGTCACGGAAAGGTCATCTACGAAGCCAAGCTCGAAGAGAAGCAGGCCATCCCCTACCGTTCCGCATTCTTCATGCAAAAGATGTTGCAGGGCGGTATGTCGGGCACCAGTTCACGTCTTCGTGGCTACATCGGCCAGAATTACTCTTTGGCCGACTGGGGTGGAAAGACTGGTACGAGCAACAACCACAGCGACGCTTGGTTTATTGGCGTAACTCCCAAACTCGTCTTCGGATGCTGGGTGGGCGGTGAATACCGAAGCATTCATTTCAGAACCGGTGAACTCGGACAGGGCAACCGTACCGCCCTTCCCGTTTGCGGTGACTTCATGAATCAGATCATGCGCGATGAGCGTTTTGCAAAATCCCGTGCCAAGTTCAGCGAGCCCAAGGAACCCATCGACAAGAACGACTACAACTGTGGCGTTCAGTTTGTAGGACGTCCTCAGGAGGAAGAAGGCGAAGGCGCTGAAGGGGCCAGCGCTGAAGGGACAGGAACAGGGGAGTAAGGTGAAGAAAATTTAACCAAAAACGGTCAAAAACGGTCAAAAACAAACTTATCATGATAAAGTAAAGAACGTTTGGATAAAGACTCGGGAAATTACCATAAAGATCAAAAATGGGACATCCCCAAGACAAATGAGAAAATACGCTGATTATTCATACAAGATAACGGGTGCTATATTTGATGTAAGAAAGCATCTGGGATGCGGATACCTTGAGAAGGTATATCGCAAGGCACTAGCGTGGGAATTAACGCAACGTGGCTTTACCGTTGAACAAGAGAAACGTATTCAGATATTATATCGTGGCATTGATTTGGGGCTTGAGTACTTTGCAGATTTGGTAGTAGACGATAAGATTATAATTGAATTGAAATCTGTCAAATCACTCGACGATACACATCGCGCACAAATCATTCATTATCTTAAAGCAACAGGAAAAGAATTTGGAATGCTTGTGAATTTTGGCAATCCCAAAGCGGAAATTGAGCGTTTTGCGAATGACAACGATAAGACTGCAAGCGATTAAAGTTTTTGACCGTTTTTGACCGTTTTTGGTTAATTTCAAACACATCCCGTTAACTCCCATAATAGCAATTACATGGACATCAATCAGATAGACACAAGCGGAGCAGAGTTTCAGAACGCACTGAATCTCATTACGCATACCCATAACTCGCTTTTCCTCACCGGCAAGGCAGGTACGGGTAAGAGTACCTTTCTGAAATACGTGTGCAGTCAAACCAAGAAGAAATATGTGGTGCTGGCCCCTACAGGCATTGCAGCCATCAATGCAGGCGGACAGACACTTCACAGCTTCTTCAAACTGCCCTTCCACCCCCTTGTTCCCGATGACCAGCGTTTTGCCGGACGACGCATCAAGGAATTCCTTAAATACGGCAAACCACACATCAAACTGCTCCGCGAACTCGACCTCATCATCATCGATGAGATCTCCATGGTACGTGCCGACATCATAGACTTTATCGACAGGATTCTTCGTACCTATACGAGCAACTTCCGCGTACCCTTCGGTGGCAAGCAAATGCTGTTCATCGGTGACGTCTTTCAGCTGGAGCCAGTGGTCAAGTCCGACGAGCGCGACATCCTGAAGCGTTTCTACCCTAACCCCTATTTCTTCACGGCACGTGTATTTCACGAGATGGAGCTGGTCAGCATCGAACTGAGCAAGGTGTACCGACAGAAAGACCCCGTCTTCATCCGCACGCTCGACCACATACGAACGGGCAATATCTCCGACACGGAATTGAAGTTGCTCAACACACGAGTAGACAATTCCGCCACCACACCCAACGACCAGACCTTACTGAACGCATTGGGAGCATCGGAGGTGACACAAGCGTTCAGCATCATACTTGCCACACGGCGCGACAACGTCGATCACACCAACCAGTCGCACCTCGATGCACTGCCAGGAGAGTCAAGACATTTCACAGGCGTCATCAAAGGCGACTTCCCCGATTCCATGCTTCCCACGCTGATGGACCTGGAACTGAAGGTGGGCGCGCAAATCATCTTCATCAAGAACGATCAGGACAAGCGATGGGTAAACGGAACGCTGGGCACCATTATCGAGATTGACGAGGGAGAGGAAGAACTTGCCGTCATTCTGGACAATGGCAACGAGGTACGCGTCAAGCAGGACGTATGGGAAAACGTGCGTTACACCTACAACGAGAAAGAGAAAAAGATTGAAGAGGAAGTATTAGGCACCTATACGCAACTGCCTGTAAAACTGGCATGGGCCATCACCATACACAAGAGTCAAGGACTCACCTTCGACCGTGCCACCATTGATTTCTCTGGCGGCACCTTTGCCGGCGGACAGGCATACGTGGCATTAAGCCGATGCCGTTCGCTCGAGGGAATGACGCTTCGTCAGCCCATCTCTCAGGCAGAGGTCTTCGTGCGCCCCGAAATCACGCAGTTTGCCACACGCTTCAATGATGACGGTTCGGTGAAACGCGCGCTCCAGGCCGCACGTGCCGACATTGAATACGCCGCAGCTGTAAAGGAGTTTGACAAATGCAACATACCCGAAGCACTCAACCACTTCTTTGTTGCCATACATGCCCGATACGACATCGAGCGTCCTCTGCAACGCCGTTTCCTGCAACGCAAGCTGGGCATCATCCACAAGCTGAAGGCAGAGAACGATGCCATCAAACTGCAGATGCAGGAACAGCAACAGCGCTTGCAGAAATACGCCCAAGAGTACTTCGAGTTGGGCAACCAGTGTATCCTGGAAGCGCGCAACGCCAAGGCCGCCATACGCAACTACGACAAAGCCATCGAGCTCTACCCCACCTTCGTGGATGCATGGGTGCGCAAGGGCATCACCTTATTGGACGAAGGCGACTTGCAGAATGCTCAGACCTGCCTCAAGAAGGCGGCCGATATGAGTCCCATGCTTTTCAAGGCATGGTATAACCTGGGACGGGTACACATCGAGATGAACGATTTTGAGCGAGCCCTCAACGACTTCTCGCACGCCACTTCCATCAAGGATGACCATGCCAAGACTTACGAGCTCATCGGCGACTGCTACTCCCGTTTGGGCAGGGAAGAAGATGCCGAACTCAATTGGCGCATTGCCGACCAATTAAGGAAGAAGAAGTAGAGTATATCGTCCCCAAAATTTATGATTAAATTCGTGGTAAATTTATGATAATTCATGTTCGCCGAAGGCATTTTTCTTGAACACGAATCTCCCGAATAGCACGAATAAATCTATGAAATTCGTGAAATCCGCGTCTAAAACATCCCCACGTGACACTCAAATAATTCGGAATTTTAATTGCTGTTTACGATATTATTCGTAACTTTGCCAACGACTGCAAAAAATGAGCGGGGGGACACCCGTTCTGCTCGCTTGCAGAAGCTATAGAATAAAAGAAAAACCGTAAAATCCATGACGATGAAAAAGATCTTATTGATGGGATGCCTGCTGACCTTGACGACCTCTGCAATGGCACAGTTCGGACGCATGCGCTTCCAGAAAGAACCCGCCGAGAATTATGAAATGAAGACCGCCGACGGCCATGCCACGATGGTCATAGATGCAGCCAACGGAGCCCGCATCATGTCGCTCAAATGGGACACCCTCGAGGTAATCTCGCAAAACCCCGCCCCCAACATGTATGGCAGTACCTTCTGGACCAGTCCGCAGAAGGAGTGGAACTGGCCTCCCGTGCGCGAACACGACATGGCCCGCTATACCGTGGAGCAGAAGGACGGCAAGATTATCATGACAAGCGGTCTCTCAGAACGTTTCCCCCTTCGCATCCGCAAGACGTTCAGCGTGGTGAATGAGGCATATTTCGCCATCACCTACTCCATCACCAACGAAGGCAACGAAGAACGCAAAGTAGCTCCCTGGGAAGTGACACGCGTACCCGGTGAAGGCACCATAGCTTTCAGCGCTCCCGTCGACAGCATCTGGCCTGCCGGTTTGATGGCCTTCAAGCAAGACGGTAAGGAAGCAAGGTACGACATCGACAAGGTGGATAAGCAACGCAAGATCAACGCTAACGGAGAACCCATCAACATAACCAAAGGAAAGAAGCCTTTCTACAACGGAATGAGTTGGCTGAGATACAGCAACAACGGACTGCAACTCATCAAGTACTTCCCCGACCTGAAGGCTGGACAGGCAGCTCCCGGCGAGGACGAGATACAGGTCTATGTGCATCAGGACGCGCTCTATTGTGAACTCGAGGAGCAAGGTCCCTACACATTACTCAAGCCGGGCGAAAGTCTTGACTGGACCGTCTACTGGCGCTTGGAGAAGTTCTGAGACGCAAATTGACGCGAATTGGCACAGATTTCGTGTTCGCCCTTTTCTCAGACGCGGATTGCGCAGATCACGTAGATTTATTCGTGCGAAACGAAAGGGTAGAAACAAAAATGAACTGATTTATTTCTCGCAAAGAGATGATGTTCTTCGAACTTGTTGGCAAAGGTTGATAGCCCTCCCGACACAGATTGCACAGATTGCGCAGTTTACTTTTCCTTCGTGTGACGTGTGACAAGTGTGACAAAATGCCTCCCAAGGAATAGAACCCTCCCCCTTTTTGGGGGGGAGATGGAGGGGGGCTGTGGGTCTGGTATTAGGCTACCTAAGCGAAGAATTTACATACAACGTCTTATAACATTGGGTATTAGTGTTTTATGCATATTTTTTAGGTTGTTATAAATTCGATATAATTCTTTTTGTGTCACAATAATGTCACAAATTGGGTTTTGAGTGTATATATTAACAGATTGAGAAGAACGGAGAACGGTGCATTGAGATTGCATGGTCGGAGTTGTCATCTGACGAGGAAGCCGACATCATCTCGGTCATTGAGAACCATTACGACTACATCAACGACTGCTATGACCGTGTTATCAACGGAAAGAAGGTCGATATATTACGAATCAATAAAAAACAATAAGAGTATGTGCAGATTCAAGGACACAAATCTTGGCATCAAGAAACTCGATTTCAGTGAGAAGCGAGGAATGATGGCTGTCTATCTGACTGATGGACGTGAGGTGCTTGTTCCTGTGGGTTTGTTCCCCGAGATAAAGCAACTCCGCAAATCGCAAAGAGAGGATTACATGATCATGGACGGACAGTTCTTCTCATTCGAGGCAATCAGCAAAATATTCTCTGTGAAGGATGTGCTAAATTGCAACCTTGCATAGAGTTAACATATATAATATATAGAGCTTCACGGCTCTTGTTCTCTTTCAAGTGAATACCGCCAACATTCATCCGTGAGAACAAGCAGAACGGGAAGTTTCTTCACTTTGTTCAGAGGGTCTTCGACAAATCTCACGCCAAGGGCGTGGACTCATTCTTGCTTGTAGGGGAAAGGCCACTTGGCGGCAGCCTAAGAAATCAACAAGTTCAAGAAGAGTTTACGCCCATTTTTCGTACAATAATATAACGTAATATAATATGAGAACAATTACAACAACTATATTGACATTGTTTGTCTCGCTGCAGATGCTGGCAGGCAAGGTAATCAAGAATCCTGAGATAGAATACTC
>JAZUKS010000035.1:0-3510 GCA_045643405.1 Bacteroidaceae bacterium
CTTCGCTCAGAAGGGTATGGACTGGATGTACGCTAACTGCTCTACCACCGCTCAGCGTGGTGCTTTGGACTGGATGGGTCCCTTCCACGATGCTTGCAAGCCCGTTGTAGAGAAGCTCTACGCTTCAGTTAAGTGCGGTAAGGAGGCTCAGTTCTCAATCGACGCTAACTCTAAGCCCGACTACCGTGTAGGTTTGGAGAAGGAGCTCGCTGCTCTCCGTGAGAGCGAGATGTGGCGTACTGCTGAGGTTGTTCGTCAGCTCCGTCCCGAGAACAACTAAGAAGTGCCGAGAGTTTCTCTCGTCATAAAATAAATGAGCGAAGGCCGTCTTGGTCTTCGCTTTTTTTTTGTCGCTTTGCGAGGTGAAAATCGTGAAATGTTTTAGATGCTGATTCCGCAGGTTTCATAGATGGTTCCACTATTAAAGGTCTTGTTGCTCATACTTTTATAATTGTCATTTTATGGTTGTTTTATCTGTACAAAATGGAAGATATTGTGTTAATGTGATATGAAATGTATGTTTTCCGGGCTCAGTAGATATTTTCCGTGGCAAGTCACAGCACAGACTACCCAAATATCATAGTGCAACGGTAGAGATAGAAAGGAAGGTCACGTACTCCTCTTAGTTCAGAGCGAAATCCCTTCATCTTTGAGTTGAGGGATTCTGCAGCAGCATTGGTTGCATGGTTGACAAAGTAATTGAGCACATCCTCTTCCTTTGCCTTGAGCGTCTTTTTCGCTGCAATGAGTTCTTTGATGTTGCTTTCTGAGACTTCTTTGTACCATACTTTGAGTTTCTCGCGTGCAGTTTCTTTACTCAGCTTCTTGTTTTTGAAGATGCAGCGGAGCTTGCATACCAGAGAGTGTGCATCCTTGATTTAACGCTATATTGCCATTAAAATGGCAGAATACGGCTGACATTGTGGCAATTCTTGTCGGTTTGAAGCGAGAAACGGTGTCATTATTGCCACGGAAAAGTGCGCGAGGGAATTGTGACACGATAATTGCATAAATCCAAAGAGGAAGATGGCAGAAACAGCGTTTCTTGCATTACTCTATACGGAATGGTGCAAGGAACGCTGTTTCTGTGTCCTGACGGAATGGAGCGAATGTGGAAACAATGTGTCTGGCTGATTCCAAATAGTATTAGTTAACGGAAACAATGTTGTGGTGGTATCGGCTATATGTCTGGGGTGACGGCGACAGCGTTTCCACATTATTCACTTTCTAAACATTATCAAACTATGAGTGAAATTACAACTCTTAGCTTGGAACGCCTGAACAACGGTGCTCATTTTTTGTTCATTGCGAACGTGTTAGCTCGTGCTGAGGCCGACACGAACATCAAGAGTAAGCTCAGCACACAGATTGCTTCGCTGAAGTCTGCCAAGGAGCAGGAGGACGAGGACTTGAAGATTTCGCAGAAGAGCCTTCTGACTGACGACATCGCTGCTGCCGATGCAGAGCGTGACGGTCTTTACAGCGGTTACAAGAAGGCTGTGAAGGGTTTCAACGGTCTGCCTGTTGCAAACATGGCTCAGGCTGCAAAGGTGCTGACTCAGCACATCAAGGACTACGCCATCGACCCTAAGATGCAGTTGGACAAGGAGACTGGTCTGCTGATTAACTTCGTTGATGACCTGGAGAAGAAGTATGCCAACGAGGTGCAGACACTTTCGCTTGGTGCTTTCGTGACAGCACTGAAGGCAGCCAACGAGAAGGTCCGCACGCTGACTGCATCACGCACAGACGAGCGTATGTCGAAGGCTGTTGGTGCGCTGAAGGTATCACGCAAGGCAAGCGATGAGGCTTATCGTCTGCTGGTGAAGTTCGTGAATGCTTACGCCCTGATTGAGGGTGACGCTAAGTACCTGAACTTCATCGACTACGTGAACACCGAGATTGTTCACTACAAGCGTGAGGTAATCGGTCAGAAGTCGGATGCTGCGCAGACAAGTGGCACGACTGGCGGCACAACAACTGGCGGTGGTTCTTCGACTGGTGGTAGCACTACTGGTGGTTCAACCGGTGGTGGTCTTGAACTTGAAGGCTAAGCGAGCTGTTTGTAAGTAAATGATTATCCCGCCAAGCATTTGTCCTAATGGATGGTGCTTGGCGGGATTTTTTTTCTTTATGTATAATAACAAAACGAATATAGTGTTTACTTTCCCATGCTCTTTAACCCTTCCATCAACCTTCCTAGCTCTGAATAAGTATAATCTCTACCACTTACCAGCTTCTCGTCCATTGAGTGCTCTGCATTGGCGATAGCTGATGCCAACAAGCCACCATTGCGCTCGAAGTATGAGTGCAAACCCTTACATTTGATGAAGAAATCTGCGGTTTTGCGGTACTCCACATTCTGGTTCAAGTCCTTCAATAATGACTCCTGGTCAGTATATGCACGTGAGGTATAATGGAAATAGTACAAGAAGAACAACTCCGTACAGCGGTGAGTCTCGAAGAACTTCACCTCACAATAGATGCCTTTCTTGGGCTTATTTATTGGTTGGGCATACTTCTTCTTCAATCGTTCGTATTGTGAGCGTTCGGGCTCCCTATCCTTGGTGTCCATATCTATGATGCAGAAAATGTGATTGAATCCCATAGCCACACCCTCTGCTATCTTAGTATCCAAGTCCTTAATGTTTGTATGTTTTGGGTAGTCTGGTTTGATAGTCAACCCCTTGAATACATCGCACAACGACTTGAAGTAGTAGAATTCCGTAGGGCCTTCACCGAGAATTAATGCTGCGTTTCTAAGTTTTCCCATGTTAATCCTCCAGATTTACAAAGATAGAACCTAACTCTGGCTTAGCACCTAAACGTCCGATGCGATACGAATTGTAGAGCGACAGGTTCTTGTGCAGACCATACGAATCACCACGGTTGTATTCAGAACTTGCTGTTTCTCTGTTCTTCTCTACAAACCACACTACACCTCTGTTGTCATTTATCAGGTCTTGCTGTAGCAATGCCGTTTCCTGACTAGTGATAATCAACTGCGACTTCTCCGAGTTAAACAAGAATACATTCAAGTAATAGAAAAGAAGGTCATAATGCAGATCTTCACCCAACTCGTCCAGATAATATACATGATCACCTGTAATCAAATCATACAATACGTCCAATATTCTTATATACTTAAGCGTACCCTTTGATTGCCATCCCAAAGGTATGTCGAAGTTTCCAGAATCTGAGTGATTCACAAAATCCACGGAGTCGGTTGTTGGTCTTAGTAAAGCCTCTTTCATGTCATCAGGAATATTCTCTCGCAGAACACGCTCGCGAAAATCCTGAGGGATGAATCGATCCTCCTGAACAGGTTTGAAGTCGATGATATTTAGGTCTGCTTTCTGAAGCATCTGATTAAAGAACTTTCTCTTCTTATCATCTTTATAAGCATCCTTTAGAATTTCGACAAGCCCCTTTTCTTTGTCACTGTCGCCATCTACATCGTGATAGTTCTCCATCACCCAGCCATGCAGCTTATTGAATGGCATAATATCT
>JAZUKS010000036.1:0-27879 GCA_045643405.1 Bacteroidaceae bacterium
ACAACCTCGCGCTTGTTGATTGAGATAACAGTACCGTCAACAACCTCGAAATCGTTAACCTTGTTCAGAGTACCATCATAAGCGGCCTCCTGAGCCTCGTGGCTCACCTCAGTGTTTGCACTACCAGTAGCATATGCTTCCCAATCGAAGTCTGCCAAAGGAGCGACATTTTTGTAATCTGCCATTTTAATTAATTGTTTTTAAGTAATTTAATACAGTTAGACTTTATGTTGATAATAAAACCGGCTGCAAAGTTACGACTTTTTTGCGACCCCACCAAATCTTTCTTCAATTTTCTTGATATATATTAAGTAATGTTCGCGCGAAATAATAATATATAGTCAGAAATGCGTGCAACACGAATTATTTTGTACCTTTGCAAAAAAGAGAGAAATCCCTTTGGGGGATACATAGCGAATTTAGTATTAGTTTTTTAAGGTAAATTAAGATAAAAAAACAAGAGCGTATGAGAAAGATTAATTGCATCGGTATTCTGACCAGTGGAGGCGATGCCCCCGGTATGAACGCAGCCATCCGTGCCGTGACCCGTGCTGCCATTGCCAACGATTTTCGCGTAATGGCCATCTATCGTGGATACGAAGGACTGATTAACAACGAGATAAAGGAGTTTACCACCGAGAATGTAAGTAACATCATACAACGTGGTGGAACCATCCTCAAGACTGCCCGCAGCAAGGAGTTTATGACTCCAGAAGGCCGTCAAAAGGCATACGACAACATGGTAGCCAATGGCATTGACGCCTTGGTGGTCATCGGTGGTAATGGTTCGTTAGCCGGTGCACGCATCTTTGCACAGGAGTTTGACGTGCCTTGCATCGGCCTTCCCGGCACTATCGACAACGACCTCAACGGTACCGACCTCACCATCGGTTACGACACCACCCTCAACACCATTATGGAGTGTGTCGACAAGATTCGCGACACTGCCACCAGCCATGAGCGTATCTTCTTCATCGAAGTAATGGGTCGCGATGCAGGTTTCCTGGCACAGAACAGCGCCATTGCAGCAGGTGCCGAGGCAGCCATCATCCCCGAGGACTCTACTGGTGCCGACCAGCTTGAACACTTCATCGGTCGAGGCATCCGCAAGTCAAAGTCTTCAAGTATTGTCATTGTCAGCGAGAGTCCCAAGTGTGGTGCTATGTACTATGCCGAGCGTGTAAAGAAAGAGTATCCCGAATATGACGTACGCGTATCTATCTTAGGTCACCTCCAGCGTGGTGGAAGTCCCTCTGCCGGCGACCGTGTGCTGGCCAGCCGCCTGGGCGTTGGTGCCATTACGGCTTTGCTCGAAGGTCAGCGCAATGTCATGATCGGCGTCCGCAACGATGATATCGTTTATGTTCCCTTCTCAAGCGCCATCAAGAGCGACAAGCCCATCAAGAAGGAACTTATTGACGTACTTGACACATTGAGCATTTAATGAGTTCTACCGCCATCATCGGCGGAGGAGCCGCCGGTTTCTTCCTCGCCATCACACTCAAGGAGCAGAATCCCGATATGCGCGTTTGCATATTGGAGCGCCAACGACGCGTGCTGGCCAAGGTTGAGATTACGGGAGGTGGAAGATGCAACTGCACCAACACCTTTCAGAGCGGACTGGACTTACAGCATATTTATCCACGAGGCCACCGCCAGTTAAAGGGGTGGCTTCGTGAGTTTAGTCACCACGATGCTATCGACTGGTTCGAAGGTCGTGGTGTTCCTTTGGTAGCACAACCCGATGGATGCATCTTTCCCAAGGCACAGGACAGCCATGCCATCATCAACCTATTCCTTCGTGAATGCCGACGTCTCGGAGTAGAGATACGTACCGGCGTAGATGCTTTCGACTGCAACCTGATTGACCTAAGTACCTATGACAACGTATGCATTTGTACCGGCGGTCTGCATGGTCAGGTGCTAAGTAAGTTCACGGAATGGGGATTACAGATAGCCCCCCCTATCCCATCACTCTTTACCTTCAACATTGCCGACGAGGCACTTACATCATTGATGGGAACCGTGGTTGAGGATGCCGTATGCTCGTTGCCCGGCACCAAGCTGCATGCACAAGGTCCTCTGCTCATCACGCATTGGGGCATGAGTGGCCCTGCCATTCTGAAACTATCCAGTCGTGGTGCCCGCATCTTGGCAGAATGCCAGTACAAGCACCCTCTTACCGTCAACTGGACAGGAGGCGACACTACCAACGAAGCATTGGAAACCTTGCAGCAACTCATTTCTCTGCAAGGTGGGAAACTCATCGACAATGTACGTCCGTACGACCTGCAGAACCGCCTATGGGACTACCTTCTTGCCAAACTGTCACTACGAGGACGTCGTTGCAGCGAGTTAGGACGCAAACAACTCAACCGTTTGGCAGAGACGCTCACCCACGACACTTATGACATTACGGGACGTTCGCATTACAAGGAGGAGTTTGTCACATGTGGAGGCATCAGTCTGAATGCAGTAGACCGCCGAACTCTCCAATACACGTCACCACACCAAGCCCCAATCAAGAACCTATATTTCGCAGGAGAAGTGCTTGACATCGATGGCATAACAGGAGGCTACAACTTACAAGCCGCATGGACAACGGCTACCATAGTAGCCAGAGGAATAACTCAAAGGGCGATCATCTCTCGATGACCGCCCTTCTTTGTTAAGGTTTTCTATATGATATATTACGTTCGAAAATTACTGCTGGCCACCCAATGCCTTGTTCAAAGCATTGCCTACTGCAGCACCGGCAGCATTCGTAGCGTTCTGAACGGCTGAATTAGCAGCGTTCTTGGCACCTTCTATTGCCGTGTTAGCAGTATTCTTGGCAGTCTCAACAGCTGTATTTGCAGCATTCTTTGCTGCATCCTTGGCATTCTGAACAGCAGTCTCGCCTGCAGCCTTTGCAGCATCTACGGTACCTGTAGCAGCTTCTACAGCGCTACTTGCTGCACCCTGAGCACCTCCCAAAGCATTCGAGATAACACCATTGATGCCACTTGCGTCAACGCCCAAATTCTGCAACTTCTCGCTAGCAGCGTCAACATAGGTCTTCACTTTGGCAGCATAGAGGTTAGCAGCCTCAGTCTTGCCAGCATCGATGAGCGACTGGATTCTAGTCTTGGCAGTCTCGATAGCCTGAGTAGCCACGGTTGCCTCGTTTGCCTCAAGTGCAGAATTAATAGCATCACCATCCAAGGTAGCGAAGCCTTCTGCCTGAGCTGCAAGTTCTTCAATTTCGTCCGATACTTCGGGGGCTTCTGCTTCCACCTTCAAAGAGTCCTCCTTTGCTGTGTCAGCGCCCTGCTTGTTGCCACAAGATGCAAATGCGATGGCAGCAAATGCCATCATGCTCAAAACGGTCTTTCTCATTTTCTTTTTTCCATATTGCGGTGGATTTTCCCACCTTTGTTAATAATTAGTAGGTTCTCAAATTTTGCTTAAAGGTTGTCACACCTATGAAAATTCCATAGAACCCGGTTGCAAAGATAATCGATTTAACCATTCGTCGTAACTTTATCGTGCTTTTTTTTACATTTTTTGCAAAAAAAATGCCGCCGACTACGCTCACGCGCGGTCCACGGCAATATCCATATATCATATAGAAAACCTTATAACTATTTAAGGGCAATGACCATGCAAGCAGTTTCACTTGTCATTGCGTTTAAGCAACTCGTCTCGCAAGACGTCCAATTCATGCTGCCTCTCCAGCATGCGTTTCAGGAGTTCTGCCTGAGCTGCATCTCGACGTTTCATCCATCGCATCAGTACCACCGCAAGCACTATACCCCCCATCAGAACCAAGAGTACAAGCACAGCCAAGATGATAAAATACACATTCATGATACACCGATTTCTTTTGATGTTGCAAAACTACTTCTTTTTCACAAAACATCGTGTCCCAATTCATGCATACATGTCCCAATCTGTGCAAAAAGTATGTCCCATTTCATGCAAATGCACGAAATGGGACACTTTTTCAACACAAAAAGCACGATTTTCTGAACAATTTGACACTTTTTGTATAATTTTGCAGTATGAGACATTATTTATACATAGTTATATTCATCGCACTCGTTTTACCGTTCTCCGGTTGTTCCACCCAAACCGCAGACGACACACCCACTGCCGAGGACTCCATCCGGTACGACCGTGCCATCAAGCTTCAACTGCAAGACAACATCAGGGAAGCAGCAGCCGAATTAGACACGTTTCTGTCAACACCTCGTCCGCACACCTCACGAATGGACATGAATGCCATCAACAATCTCGCTTGGTGCCGCCTTTGCGACAAGCGACAGGAAGAGGCAATGCAATTGGTTCTGAAAGGCGATTCCATTGCGCATGCCATGAAAGATGAGTTCATGCAAGCTGTTTTCCGTTTTGCGAACGGTCGTTACATTGTCGACGACAACAACAAAATGGGAATTGACTACATGAAGGATGGCATCAGTCTTATGAAACAATTCATGGAGAACACGAATGACCCCAAAGAACAGCATGTATGTAGCAAGAAGATTATCAATTACTACGAGAACCTGCTTTGGGCCATGTGGAACGAACCGACAGAAGAGAAGCGCAGGACCGTCAACGAACTGGAAACCTTCATGAACAATTGCCTGGCGCAGAAAACCATCACGCAACAGGAGTACGAGGAAGAACTCTTCCAACTATACTCCGACAAGATGAACATCTTCATAGAAGAGGGAGAGATGGAGAAGGCGAAGGAGATGTTCCAACTCTGTCAGGAAACCCCAACAGCCATGACAAGTCATGGTCGAGCAAACCTGCCCGCTATGCTGATGTCGTTAGGACGATTGGAAGAGGCCATTGTGCTTTTGGAGGAGGACAGGCAAGTCTACCTGGAATCTGGCGACACACTGGAACTGAACGAGAACTACTGTTCACTCATTGCGTGCCTTGCCGAATGCTACGACAGCTTGCACCAAGAAGACAAGGCGCGATACTTCAAGAGCGAGTATGAACGTATTTCAAACGCCATCACCATCCACCATGCCAACCAGGACATTGCGCATTTAGGCACCTTGTACGAGGTACAGCAACGCCAGTATCTGGTTGAGGAGGAGCACCAACGCTCTCTGCTCACAACCATCATCAGTATTGCTTTGGCCATCTTACTGATTATTGCTGTCGCAGGCATAATATACAGTCGTCACATCAACAACATTATCCGCAAGAAGAATGTCGTTTTGGCCAACCACATCAACCATTTAATTGACGAGGCACGCAATGCTGAGACAGAAACCGCTCCTACCGACAAGAGCGAGAAGAAAACAGTTAACGATGAAGCAGCAGTCCTCTTGATACAAAAGTTCAAGCATGAATTCATCTCGCGCAAGCTATTCTGTGACGCGAACTTTGACCGCGATGCACTACTCGATGAGTTGGGCATCTCCCGACGCGCCTTCCCACAGCAGTTTGAGGCATACACTGGCGCTACCATAGCGCAATTCACCCTCAACACGCGACTGGAATATGCGGCAGAACTGATTCGCAATCATCCCGACCATACCATTGACAGTATAGCACAAGACAGCGGTTTCTCTGGCCGTTCAACCTTCTACCGCAACTTCACACGTCAGTTTGGTATTACCCCAACCGAGTACAGAGCACAATGCCAAAGCTAAACAGCATGGAGAAAGACATCATCTGCATTGGGCACATCACCAAGGACAAGATTATCACTCCGCAAGGCGAGGTCGACATGTATGGAGGTACGGCATTCTATTTTTCATACGGCATCCATCATCTCGGCAACAAGCAGTTGCGCTACGCTCTCATTACTTCATTGGCTGACGAGGACATGAAGGCAGTACACGATATGCGCGACATGGGCATTGAAGTCAAGGTTACTCCCAGCCGGAAAACGGTATACTTCGAGAATATCTACGAGGAGGACTTCAACAAGCGTACGCAAAGGGTACGTGCCAAGGCCGACCCCTTCACTATCGATACATTGCGTGGCATCAGGGCGAAGTACATTGTACTGGGCACCCTCTTGGCCGATGACTTTTCCGTTGACATCATCAAACACCTCTCACAGCATGGCACCTTGGCCGTGGATGCACAAGGTTATCTGAGAGAGGTGCGTGATGAGAACGTACTTGCCATTAACTGGAACGACAAGCAAGAAGCTTTGCAATACATTGACATCCTAAAGGTTAACGAGCACGAGATTAGCGTACTTACGGGCAAGGAAGACTTGCGGGAAGGCATGTTGCAATTGGCAGAATGGGGTGTAAAAGAGGTATTGCTCACTTTAGGTTCGTATGGAAGCATCATTTTTGCAGGTGGCAGATTCTACAAGATTCCTGCCTACCCTCCCCGTAAGGTTGTTGATGCCACGGGGTGTGGCGACACCTACCTGATGGGCTATGTGTACCAGCGAGCACAAGGGAGAACCATTTCCGAAGCAGGTTGTTTTGCAGCTGCTGTATCAACCATCAAACTCGAATCCTCCGGTCCTTTTTGCCGATCGGAAGAAGAGGCTATGGAAAGGGAGAAAAACTCCCCACAAACTCAAACCCTCATATCTTGAAATTAAGGTAATTCGTGAGCAGAATCTCTCCTTCTGTTCGTTCTGCCTCTCCGGCATAGACAATGGTTCGGTCAGACACATGAGGTTTCACCCACGACGGCAAATGCTTGAGGGTACGCTCAAAATAAGGGGTAAAGGTCGAAGCACTCTTTACCTCGTAAGCCTTCATTCCGCTCGATGTTATACGCAACAAGTCCACCTCATTCTGATTGGAGTCTCGGTAAAAGTACAGACTTGGTTCAGTCATCGTATTGAGGCAATTCTTGTATGCTTCCGTTACGATAAGGTTCTCAAAAAGGTGCCCTCGCATAGCATGCGAAGACAACTCCTCTGCACTACGTATGCCCAGCAACGAGCATGCCAAACCGGTGTCGCAGAAGTATATCTTAGGACTCTTTGTCAGACGCTTACGGCTATTCTCGAAATAAGGCGGAAGCAAATATATGAGGTATGAGGTCTGCAGTATGCTTACCCACGATAGTATGGTATTTGTCGACACGCCTACTTCATTGGCCAGTTCAGAGGCATTGAACACCGAGCCAATCCTGCCTGCACACAAGCGTAGGAATGTGCGGAATAGCATGAGGTCCTTAACGTTCGTCAACAGTCGTACGTCGCGTTCAATATAGGTCTTAACGTAGGCAGGATACAAATATTTTGGCTTGTTGGCATTGGTACAGATGGCAGGAAACAGACCGTTGTACATCAGTTCGTCAAGCGTAAGTTCTCTTGCCCACCCTGCTACTTCGCTTATCGACATAGGCATCAGTTCAAAAACGCAACTACGACCTGCCAAGCTCTGCGTCATGCTTTTCAGCAAGGTAAAGTTGTTGCTACCCGACAGCACATATCGCTTCTCGGGGTGTTCGTCAACTATGCCCTGTATGTACGAGAGCAGATGTGGTGCATTCTGAACCTCATCGAGTATCATTCCCTCGGGATGTTTGTGCAAGAATGCCACCGGATCGGTATCTGCCAATGCGCGCGTGTCGAGATTCTCGAGCGTATAGTAGGTCAGGTCGGGGAAATGCGACCGTATCAGCGTGGTCTTACCGCTCTGACGTGGACCAGTCACTGTGATAACGGGGAAGTATTTCATCGCTTCCGTCATCTCCTTGCTGATGTCTCTACGCACTACTGCACGCTTGTATTCTGTGGCATCTTCACCCACAAATAGTGACAGATATTCGTCAATGCTGTATTCCATATCTCTACCTTTCTTTTTCTTGCCACAAAGTTACGTCTTTTCTTCGAAACCGAGAAATTTTTGCCTATATTTTTATGTAATTTTGCAGTTGTACTTCAAATTTACATACTTTTTAAGCATTTTTTCGTATTTTACATCAATTTTCTATGTAATTTTGCAGTTGTACTTCAAATTTACATACTTTTATAATTACTGTTTCTTTTCAGTATGGTGTATGGAGTATTCGTACTTATTTATATAAATAATGTGTCCATACTGGTCGTAGCCTTTCTCTGTAGTATAACAATGTGGCTGCATCGGGGTGCATCTGGAACCATACGTATAATCTGTAGGAATATCAAGGTCCACCTCCTTACGTATGTCCGAAACGAGATTGAGCTCATTATTGGTATTATTCTGATAGGATGTCTTGCGTATGTTGTTGCCATACTCGTCATACTCAAGTTCATGAAGCGAAGTAACATAGAAATCCTCTCCGTCGAAAGATCTGCTTTCCTCAACACGAGTGTATTGGGTGATACTGCCAAAAGTCTGATATTCATATTTTGTCGCATCTTCGCGATAGTAATTTGCGTTGTTGTAACCTACATACTTTGACCGCGTCACATCACCATGCTCATTGTAAGTGGCATCAACACATAATTCAAGATACAGTTCATCGGTTTCCACATCAGCATAGTACAGTTCTGTTTTGATTGCACGTCCTGCGTCGTCACAGAAACTTATTTCTTTCTCAACAACATTGCCATTTGCATCATAGATGACGAGTTCACGACGATTATCGGTCGGATATGATAATTCATACGATTCCAGCAGTTCGTAGTCTTCTTTGCCTTTTTTGTAAGTCTTCTGTTTTACAAGCCGACCTTGTGCGTCATATTCCATTTCTGAAATGCTGTTGTAGGATTGTTCCACCCAACTTTGCCATATAATATGGCCTTTCTCGTCGTACTTGAATTCACGAACCAGCACTTCATTACCTTCTGCATCAGTCTTGCGCAAACGGTCACACTGGTAGTAGGTCACTACCTGGTTTTCTGCGGGATCCTCCTTAACCTCGTCGTCGCATGAAGCAAGCATTGTCATCATGGCAATAGCCAATGTGCTAATTGTAATTCTGTTCATTGTCTGGAATCTACGTTAAAGAATGTTCGGTCATCATGCATCCATAAGCATCGGAAACGTATCAATGCCGATAGAAAAGCTCACAATGCAAAGTTACTCTTTTTTCCGACATCATCCATAAGATGGTTCATAAATTTGAAGGCAACGATATACATTTTGTCTCATCTCCTCTACCCAGTACCCTCGTTCAGACTCTTAGATTGGTTCGTAGAATCATCATCCTTTCACCATCGTTTCTCCATCATTTCGATGGACAATCGATGGAGAATCGATGGAGAACCGATGGACAATCTCCGAACACACCACGGAGGAAGAACGCCTCATCATAGTCAAAACAATATACTTTCGGAAATCTCGTAATTCAAAAATGTAAAGTTCCATTCAAAAATAACGTTTCAACAATCCTTCGGCAACCCTTCGTCTTTGTTATCTTGTGAGAGGTAACGAATATCTTGAAAGTTTTGTCGTCACCCAGACATACATTTCGGAGTATACAAATTTCGCGACAAGCATTATAGGATGATTGTCCCCATTTGGGAAAAGCACGAATGAGAAAACCTGCGTGACATTGTGAAGAACAAAGACCAATAGTTTTACGAACAAAGGCCACAAGCAGTTCTTCACTACTTGTAGCCCTTGATGTATGAGTAAAATAGAGGAGGACCTCAACTAAATCTTTATCGTCTGCACCACCTTGGCATTGCTGTCAGAACCTACCATGAGTTCGTACTCGCCAGGCAAGATGCGCATAGTATTGGAAGAAGCATCCCACCACTCAAAGTGATCCTTACCGAAAGGAATGCTGACCTTTACCGTCTGACCGCTCTTGACAGCCACACGCTTATAGGCACGCAACGTCTTCTTGGGACCTTCATTGTCGCCTACCCTACGCAGATAGACCTGCACAACCTCTTCGCCATCGCGCTTGCCGTTGTTGGTGAGAGAAAGAGTAATATTATCCTTCTTGTACTGGACATCGGCATACGAGAACGTGGTGTAACTCAAGCCAAAACCGAAGGGATAAAGAGGAGTATCGTTCATGAAACGGTAGGTTCGTCCCGCCATTTTATAGTCCTCGTAATCGGGCAACTGATCGGTGGAACGATAGAAGGTGACAGGCAACTTACCCGATGGATTGATATCGCCGAACAACACGTCTGCAAGGGCATTGCCTCCCTCCTCGCCACCATACCAAGCCTGAACGATGGCATCGCAATACTCGGCCTCGGGCAACAAAGCCATGGCAGAACCGGAGCAGTTGACGTAGACGATGCGCTTGCCCTTCTCATGCAAAGCCTTGAGCAAACGACGCTGTGCCAAAGGCAACTCTATGCTGGTGCGGTCGCCACCACGGAAACCGTCGAAGTTGACACGCATCTCCTCACCCTCAAGACGAGGTGAGATGCCACCCACGAAGATGACGATGTCGGCATCGCTGGCACTATTCAACAACTCCTCGTCGCTGACACGGGCATTGGCCACCTCACTAGCACGCGCAGTAGTGGCTGCAGGATTGGCAAGCGTGTTGACAGAATCAGCCTGCATACCCATATTGCCAAAGGGATTGGCATTGAGGTTAACACGGTCGCGCTGGCGACGCTGTGGTTGGTTAGCAGGAGCATCGACATAGCGACAACCATCAACAAACTTCACATCGGAACGCTTGGACTGAATACCCTCAAGGATGGTGACTGCATACATGGGGAAACCATTGTAGTTGCCCAGCAACATCGTACTGTCGTTGGCATTGGGTCCCATTACGACAATCTTATTACCTGCCTTCTGGAGAGGCAGAATCTGATTACGGTTCTGGAGCAGTACGATACCCTCCTGTGCCATCTTGCGGGAGAGGGCGCGATGCTCGCTACTGCAAATGGTACTCTCGGGAATCTGTGTCCAGGGCACGAGTGAATCGTCATCAAAATCACCCAACTTGAAACGGGCGATGAGCAAGCGACGCAGACTCTCGTTAATCTCCTTCTCGCTAACGATGCCAGCTTGCACAGCCTCGGGCAGAGAGTTATAGTCGCTACCACACTCAAGGTCGGTACCAGCACGGACAGCCATGGCAGATGCTTCACTCTTCGTCTCTACCACTTCGTGATTACCCTTCTTCCAGAAGTCGGAAATGGCCCAGCAGTCGCTGGTGACAAGTCCCTTGAAACCGAGGTCATTGCGCAGAATCTGCTTGAGGTAGCGATTGTTACCACAGCAGGGTTCGTCATCGATGCGCTGATAAGCACACATCACCTCCTCCACATTGGCCTCCTGAATCAAAGCCTTGAAGGCAGGCATATAGGTCTCCCAAAGATCACGAAGGGGAAGGTTGGTCACGTTGAAAGAATGGCGGTTCCACTCGGGACCGGAATGCACGGCAAAGTGCTTGGCACAAGCCAGTGTCTTGCGATACTTGGCATCATCGGGTCCCTGCAATCCCTTGACCACAGCCACGCCCATGCGTGATGTGAGGTAAGGATCCTCGCCATAGGTCTCCTGTCCGCGTCCCCAACGTGGGTCACGGAAGATATTGACATTAGGAGTCCAGAAAGAAAGGTCCTGATACTGACGCACACGACCGCTCTGCTTGGCTTGCTGGTTTTTGGCGCGAGCCTCATCACTCACAGCAGTATAGACCTGCTCAAGCAAGGCGTCATCGAAACTGGCTGCCATCGCCATGGTAATGGGGAAGACGGTAGCCTTGCCATTGCGACCCACACCATGCAAAGCCTCGTTCCACCACTGGAAAGAGGGCACGCCGAGACGCTCCACAGCTTTACTCTGGTGCATCATAAGCGATACCTTCTCATCGAGCGTGAGTCTGCTCAGAAGGTCATCGGCACGTTTCTCAATAGAGAGCTTTGGGTTCTGGAAAGGATACTGTGCCGCAGCCTCCTTCGCCTTAGAAGCTACACGACTTCTCGCAAACGTTGTCGTAGGGCACGCAACAAGCGCCATCATGGAAAGCGCCAGAAGATTTCGTTTAAGGTTCATATAATTTTTTCATTAATAAGGTTATCTTTCCGAATGCAAATTTAGCAAATCATTTTCAAAACACCAAACCGAATGCGCATAACTTTAAGAAATATACTCTGCATAGCGCTCATAAAAGCGTTTTGTGAAGCCATGACGAAGAATGACATACTCCCAAAGCAACGAAAAAATCACAGCAAGTCCCACACCCAAGAGTACATCAATAAGATAATGGTGACTGGTGTAAACGGCTGTCCAACAAATGCCGAGAGAGAGGACACCCAAAGGCAGAGAGATGAACCAACGCTGGCGCCCCATGAGCGAAAAGAGGAAAGCACACAGGCAATACGTGCTGTGAAGCGAAGGCACGGCAGCAAAGACGTTGGCATTGCGACTGTACATACCCTGGAAGACATCCATACCAATAATCTCGTCAAAGCGAATCAGACCAGCCACATTGCCAGGAGTGTTGAGAATGGGTTCTGTGCCATACTCAGCAATATACCATGGCGGGGCAGCAGGATGGACGTAGTATCCTACAAAACCAATAAAGTTGATGAAGAGGAAGGCCCATGCAAAACGAAGGAACAACTTGCGCTTGCCACTAAAGAATAGGTAGAGGCCGAACGCTATGGGGCCAGGCACCCAACAGAGATAGAAGATGCCACCAAGAAAATCGGCAACAGCACAGTTATGCTGGGCAAAATACTCGTTGAGGGTCATCAGTTGCCCATCCACGGTAACGCCAAACAATGCCTTCTCTGCTTCATAAATGCCCTCCACATCGATGGGATTGACCATATAGTTAGGGTACAGTCGCATAAAGTCGTATGACATGCCGAAAAGCACGAAGGGAATCATGCTGACTGCTAACTTGCGTGTGTAGGCAGATGCAAAGAACAAGACAAGAAACAGGCCACTGAACATGAGATGCTCGGGGCGCAAACCCATCACTATACCCGTAAAGACATAATAAACAGTCCATACGGATAGGCAGACGATGGTTTCGCGAAGCGAGGGAGGAGTATATCGAAATTTCATCTTTTATTTCTTTAACTGTTTATAGCAGTGTGCAATACGCCAAAATGCGGTAAGATTGGCTAGCAATGCAATAATGCCCATGGCATAAATGACGATAAGCGTACCGTCAAAGCTGGGGGAGTTAAACACAGGAGCAAAGATGGCACCCAGACTGGTGAGCACCACACGCTCGGGGCGTTGCATTAGTCCCACCTTGCATTCAATGTCCAGTCCTTCGGCACGAGCACGCACATAACTGACCATGATGCTTCCGATGAGAGCAACGAAGGTAAGGATAGACCCCACGGGATAGCCGGAAAGGATGAGCCAGTAGAAGAAACCGAAGAGAGTGACCAGTTCGCTGTAACGGTCTAACACGGAGTCGAAGAGAGCGCCAAAGGTGGAAGACATGCCTCCTACACGCGCCACACGACCGTCCATCATATCGAACAATCCGGCAAAAAGGATGATACCACCCGACCATCCCACATAGGCAAGTTCACCGGGATGCTCCATGCCACCATAGACAAGCAAGGCTGCTGCACAAATGTTAAACACCAAACCAAGGAAAGTGATGATATTGGGTGTAATGCCTATCGCTATCATTCCCTTCACAATGGGATTGATAACCCAATAGATGAGTTTCTGGAGGAAGTCTCTATAGTTCATATTATTTATGACTTTATCTGATTTTAATATTTCTATATACGAACAAACGTTGCATCTGATAGTTCCAGCCTATGGCAACAATCACGGCAACGACTATCTTGGAGAAGATGTATATCTGGTCGGAATGCGCGCCAAAGAGACTGTTGACCCATGCTTTATCGCGTAACATCTCGGTAAGCAGATAGGTGCCATACGTATTAAGCAGGATGCTGACGCCCCACACGAGAAAATACTTTATGGCGATGTGCCACTTGCTGGCACCACTGCCGGGAAATACCCAACGATAGTTGAGAATGCAGTTGACAACACCTCCCGTAACGGCACCCACAGAAGTGGCAATGACATAATACACGCCTAAGAAAGACGAAAGCAGCACCGTGACGACAAAGTCGACCACACTGGCTACCTGAGCCGTAAAAAGTGCCTTCAGAATTCGCATAGGGGTAACACGGCAAAACGGAAGACGTATATCAAAAAGAAACCATACATGCCTGCCAAGACGTCGTCCATCATAACGCCATGACCATGCGGAATGCGCTCCATGTGACGAACGCCAAGGGGTTTTAGTATGTCGAAGAAACGAAACAGCACAAAGGCTGTCACAGCATAGGGGATGCTCTGTGCAGGACAGGCAAGAAGCGAGATCCACACGCCTACCATCTCGTCAACAACCACACGCGAGGGGTCTTCGCCCCAGTAGGGTTTCAAAGCATTGGCTGCCCATACCCCTGCGCAGTAGAAGAACAGGATAAGCAGCACAGTAACTGCCATGAGCCACTCGGCAGAAAGACAAAGCGAAAGACCATACCACATAGCTGTGGCAACAAGAGCACCCGCTGTGCCGGGGCCCCAAGGCCAGAAGCCTGAGCCAAAGCCTGTGCCGATGATGACGGGAATCAGTTTCATTGAACGTAATGGATGAAAGGTTGGTAATTATGGTTTAGAAATGTGCTCGGAACATGAAGCGTATACCCCATTTTTGCGTTCCAGGGCGCAAATAGTTGACACGATGCACATACTCCACATGCAGAAGCTTGAAGATGTTGTGAATGCCAGCAATCAGTTCAACATAGGGGCGTCGGGCCTCCATGAGTTGCGAATTGTATGAGAATGTGCCATCCTCGTTATAGTGACCGGGGAAGTAGAAAAGGCGGTCATCACCGGCATTCTGCTTCAGGAAGGGGTTGTTCTTGTCGGAGAGGTAGCCAAAATAGAGGTTGCAACCGATGTACTCGCGCCACTTGAGATGCTTGATGAGAGGGATGCGGTTGAAGAACTTTCCGTTGAAATCCCACGAAAGCATGATGGTGGCATTACGGTCGGTAATGAACTCCATATTGTCGATAAGACTGAAGGTATTGTCCTCCATAATGTAACTCAGGTTGGTGACAGGGAAACAAAGCAAGGGGAAGGGGACCTTGTCCCACTGGCATTGCGCCTTGGCATAGACATCAAACTTACCCCATGAACGAAGCCAGAAACGCTTGTAGAAGTTGAACTCGGTAAGGTTGTAGTTGTACTCACCGCCAAAGAGTCCTTTAAAACCAACGGTATGCGATGCACCCATAATGGGAGAGTCGAAATTGGTCTTGAGACGACGTTGCTTGGTATTGATCCACGAGGCACCTGGCTGGTATTCGAATGCCACGGCAAGGTCGGAAGTAGTAAGGTAACGATGATTGCCTGTATAGTCCTTGTCTGGCATGGCAACATCTGCAACATCAGCGGGAAGCGAAGTGCTTGCTCCATCGGTACCCAGAGAAGCGCCGGCAGAGGTGGTATGGAGAGGTTGGAAGAACAGTTTGCCTGCACCTTCGGCACGTTCGCGTCGCATAGTAGCAGTAAGGTGCATGCCATTCTCCCACTCACGGTCGTACTGCAACTGAAAGCGCTGTACGTAGGACATGTGGTCAAGACGCGTCCACTTGAGCGATGTAAAGACATTATCCTTATCTGTCTGGATGAAACGGTCACTGGGGGCAATGACGTCATAAAAGTAATGTGCCGTGATATTGTTCTTGGGGAACTCACGAGGCAGATAGTCCTTGGGATTGATAGAATAGTTAATCTCTGCCAATCCCTTCCAACGCTTATCGCCAAAACCATATCCGAAATAACCCTTGCCAAACCAATGCTTATTGAGATTGGCTGTTGTCTGAGCACTGGCACGAAGTTTGAAACCCTCGACAAAGTTATTGGTGAATGTGGTGTTGACCGGACCGATATCAATCTTGGAAGGATGCTTGGGGTCGATACTAGTCTCCACAAAGTTCTCGATGAAAGCCTTGGCAACCCAGAGTATTTCCTTGAATCCTTTGATGCTTTGAATGCGTCGCATAAAGGTATTCATCTGCCCTTCGCTCTTGGTAAGAGGCGTGGGACGTTGCTGTTCCCAGAACTCTTCATCGCGCATCTGGGCAGAGCTTTCGGTCTTCACATCACCCGAGAACTTAAAGGTACGGTCGGGAATGCTGGAGAAGTCGAAACCACTATACTTGACAGTACGTTCGACCTGCAGTTTCTGAATCCACGAAGCCAGTTTCAACTGCACAATCATCTTGTTGTTGACAACGACCTGCTCGCCAGAAGGAAGCGACTCAAAATCCTGGACGATATCCATGTGCTCAACAAAATTCACATCAGAACGACTGGGAATGCTCAAATGAGCGCGCTTGATGCGATAGGTACTGTCCGCCAGGATGAACAACGCGCCCGAGAAGCCAAAGTCCTGCAGATTATTGGGAGAAAACTCCACCTGTATACACTTGTCATTGCCTAACATAATCGTATCGCCCAGATAATAGCGGTAGAAACGCAAGGCTGCCGATGAAGAGATAGGACTAAGAAAAGGATACTGCAGCAGGCGCACATCATTCTGATAGATGTCGACATCGGTAAAACAATCGGCCAGCATGGCATTAACCATATCACCAGTATTGATGAAGTCATTGATGCCTTCACTACGCGTTCCTACCACAATGGATTTCTCGGTATCAGTACTCTTGCGGTAAATGTAGCGACTCACCTTCTCGTCAACAATCAGGGGAAGAATGAGCTTGCCCGTCTCTGGGCATATCTCGACATGGTCTTTAAGAAAAGGGAAACGCTTGAAGTGCTCGTCCTCAAAAACCTTGGGGGTAAACTCGTTGAGGGCAGTTGTCATCTTCTCGTACTTCATGAAACTGCAATAGTCGTGCTGATGCAGGTCGCTTGCCTTCTTGGCATCAATGACCTTCTGCATGAGCAAAACGGCAGGATTGTCTTTTCGTTCGTATTTCTTGCGCTTACTGGCAACTTCTACCTCCTTGAGCGAACTGGACGTTTCGACCATCTTCACATTGAGTTTCTGAGGCGATGTGGTGGAAATGATCTGTGTATCATAACCCATCATGGAAAAGACCAGAGAACCCTTGTGATAAGCTATCTTATAACGTCCATTGACATTAGTGGTAACAAGCGTCTTCTGATTGTTCTGATAATACACATGCACACCGGGAAGTGTCTCGCCAGTGGATGCGTCAGTCACCACGCCTTGCATATACTGAGCGGATATGTGCAGCATGGACATGAATGTCAGAACAACGATTATGATATACCTTTTCAAACTTCTCCTAATTATGTTATATATGTGCTTGTCATTGTCACGAGTGCATCTCACAATTTACCCTGTGACTTAAACGTGCATTTGAAATTGTCTGCAAAGGTACTAAAAAAACAAGGAATAGGGAAATTTTACAAACGAAATGACACAACAAAGGTATAAAACGAACAACACACACATCTTTATAGCTAACTGAATCACAACACATAAGAAAAATGAGGCCATGACATACTGATTGGTACTGCTTGTCATTACAATCTACCGAATGGCTACCAACTGTTCGTTATCACCATCTAATCTATACTGGAATTGGCATTTCCAGACCGAATTGCATATAGCCCATAAAAAAAGAGGAGCAGAAAACGAATGGTTCTCTGCTCCCCTATCCTATCTTATCATGTTCTATGAGTAGGGTATTCCCTTTACATAGTAACTGATTTACATTTCATCTTCGTCAACGTACTCGAGCACACTCTTGCGGTTTGCCAATACACGGTCGTAATCTTCCTTGCTACCGACAATAATCTTGTCGAACTCGCGAAGACCGGTACCAGCAGGGATGAGGTGACCGCAGATAACGTTCTCCTTCATACCCTCAAGACGGTCGCTCTTGCAGTTGATAGCTGCCTCGTTGAGCACCTTGGTGGTCTCCTGGAATGATGCAGCAGACATGAAACTGCTTGTCTGGAGAGCGGCACGGGTAATACCCTGCAGAATCTGGGTAGAAGTAGCGGGCTCTGCATCACGAACCTGAACAGTCCTGAGGTCACGACGCTTCAGCATAGAGTTCTCGTCGCGCAACTTGCGTGCAGTAACGATCTGTCCCTTCTGCATGTTCTCGCTATCACCGGCATCGGTAACAATCTTCTTGCCCCAGATGCGGTCGTTCTCTTCAGCGAAGTCGAGCTTGTCGACAATCTGCAACTCAAGGAAGTTGGTATCACCGGGATCGTTGATCTGAACCTTACGCATCATCTGACGTACGATAACCTCGAAATGCTTATCGTTGATCTTTACACCCTGCAGACGGTACACATCCTGAACCTCGTTAACAATGTACTCCTGTACAGCGGTGGGACCCTTGATAGCCAAGATGTCGGCAGGAGTAATGGCACCATCAGACAGAGGAGTTCCGGCACGAACATAGTCGCCTTCCTGAACGAGGATCTGCTTTGACAGGGGTACAAGGTACTTCTTCTCCTCACCCAATCTTGAAGTAAGGGTAATCTCACGGTTACCACGCTTAAGCTTACTACCCATCTTAATCTCACCATCGATTTCTGCTACGATTGCGGGATTGCTGGGATTACGAGCCTCGAACAACTCGGTAACACGGGGAAGACCACCGGTGATATCACCACCACCACCTACGGCACGAGGAATCTTGACAAGGACATCACCAGCCTTTACAACCTGATTGTCCTCAACAGAAATGTGACCACCGATGGGGAAGCTATAGGTACGGATTACCTCACCATTCTCATCGAGAATACTTGCAGTAGGTACCTTGGTTCTATCACGAGACTCAATAACGATAAGTTCACGAAGACCGGTTGCCTCATCGACATCGGCACGGAAGGTAACACCTTCGATGACGTTCTCGAATACAACGCGACCTGCAGACTCGGTTACGATAACGGCGTTGAAAGGATCCCACTTAGCAACAAGTTCGCCCTTCTCAACTACATCGCCATGCTTCTTGTACAAAGATGAACCGTAAGGAACACTCTGTGCAAAGAGTACGATGCCAGTATTTACATCGACAAAGCGTACCTCGGCCAAACGACCGACTACCATCTGAGCTGCTGTACCCTCATCGTCAACGAAGTCAACGGTACGGAGTTCATCAAACTCAAGACGAGCATTATGCTTTGCCTTAATCATAGCATTTGCTACAGCGTTACCAGCCACACCACCGGCGTGGAAAGTACGCAGAGTCAACTGGGTACCGGGCTCACCGATAGACTGTGCTGCGATAACACCAACAGCCTCACCCTTCTGTACCATTCGGCTTGATGCAAGGTTACGTCCGTAGCACTTCATGCAGACACCCTTGCGGCTCTCACAGGTAAGTACCGAACGAATCTCAACGGTCTCGATGGGACTGTTCTCAATCTCCTGAGCCTTGTCCTCGGTAATCTCGTCACCCGAAGCAACGATAAGCTTACCGGTAGTAGGATGGATGACATCGTGAACTGATACACGACCCAAGATACGCTCATAAAGGCTACTTACAACCTCATCGCCATTCTTCAAGGCAGAGCATACGAGACCACGCAAGGTACCACAATCCTCCTCGTTGATAATCACGTCATGACTTACGTCAACAAGACGACGTGTCAAGTATCCTGCATCGGCAGTCTTCAAAGCGGTATCGGCAAGACCCTTACGAGCACCGTGGGTAGAGATGAAGTACTCCAACACGCTCATACCCTCCTTAAAGTTAGAAAGAATGGGGTTCTCAATAATCTGAGCCTCGGCACCTGCCTTCTGGGGCTTAGCCATCAAACCACGCATACCTGACAACTGACTAATCTGACCAGCACTACCACGAGCACCAGAATCAAGCATCATGTATACAGCATTGAAACCTTGGTCTGCCTCACGCATGGTCTTCATCAAGACGTCAGAGAGGTCGTTGTTAACGTGGGTCCAAGTATCAATAACCTGATTGTAACGCTCCTTGTCGGTAATGAAACCCATACCGTAGTCACCACCAATACGCTCGATTTCCTCGTTACCTCTACGTACAAGTTCCTCCTTCTCCTTAGGAATGATAATATCACCCAAGTTGAATGACAAACCACCTTCGTATGCCATCTTGTAACCCAAGTTCTTGATACCATCAAGGAAGTCACAAGCACGAGCAACACCGGTAACCTTGATTACGTCGGTAATGAGGTTACGAAGGGTCTTCTTAGAGATGACACCATTGAAGTAACCTACCTCGGTAGGAACAATCTCATTAACGATTACACGACCAACACTGGTTTCTACCATACGGTGGCCAATGCTTCCATCCTCCAGCTTGTCGTCAACCACAACCTTAACCGGAGCATGGATATCTACGCGCTTCTCGTTGTAAGCAATGATTGCCTCCTCTGTTCCGTAGAACACAAGACCTGTACCCTTAGCACCGGGACGGAGCTTGGTGATGTAGTACAAACCAAGTACCATATCCTGTGAGGGAACGGTGATAGGAGCACCATTGGCAGGGTTCAGAATATTGTGGCTCTGAAGCATCAACAACTGAGCCTCAAGAATTGCCTCATTGCTCAAAGGCAAGTGAACAGCCATCTGGTCACCATCGAAGTCGGCGTTGAACGCGGTACATGCCAGAGGGTGCAACTGAATTGCCTTACCCTCAATCATCTTAGGCTGGAAGGCCTGAATACCCAAACGGTGCAAGGTTGGTGCACGGTTCAACATCACGGGATGACCCTTCATTACATATTCGAGGATGTCCCAGATAACGGGATCCTTACGATCTACAATCTTCTTTGCGCTCTTTACGGTCTTCACCATACCGCGCTCGATGAGCTTACGGATAATGAATGGCTTGTAGAGCTCGGCTGCCATCAACTTGGGCAGACCGCACTCACCCATCTTCAGCTCTGGACCAACGACGATTACCGAACGAGCAGAGTAGTCAACACGCTTACCCAACAAGTTCTGACGGAAACGTCCCTGCTTACCCTTCAATGAGTCAGAGAGTGACTTCAAAGGACGGTTGCTCTCGGTCTTGACAGCACTACTCTTGCGAGAGTTATCGAAGAGGCTGTCAACAGACTCCTGCAACATACGCTTCTCATTACGGAGAATAACCTCGGGAGCCTTGATCTCGATGAGTCGCTTCAAACGGTTGTTACGGATGATAACACGACGATAGAGGTCATTCAAGTCACTGGTAGCAAAACGGCCACCATCCAGGGGAACGAGAGGACGCAACTCGGGAGGAATGACGGGAAGAACCTTCATAATCATCCACTCGGGCTTATTGCGGCCACGGCTTGCACGGAATGACTCAACAACCTGCAAACGCTTCAATGCCTCGTTCTTACGCTGCTGTGCAGAATCGCTGTTGGCAGCGTCACGCAACTGATATGACAAACTATCGAGATCCAGACGGGTCAAAAGGTCATAGATTGCCTCTGCACCCATCTTGGCAATGAACTTATTGGGATCGGTGTCATCCAAGTACTGGTTGTCCTTAGATATAGCGGCCAAACGATCCATTACCACCATATAGTCTTCCTCGCTCAGCACGTCATTCTTTGCGAGAGGAGTCTCCTGGAAATCGAAGGTCTCGTTCTCCAGGATACCGGGCTGGATAACCACGTAACGCTCATAGTAAATAATTGAATCGAGCTTCTTGGTGGGAAGACCCAACAAATAACCGATCTTATTGGGGAGTGAACGGAAATACCAGATGTGAGCTACGGGCACAACGAGGTCGATGTGACCACTACGCTCACGGCGAACCTTCTTCTCGGTAACCTCTACACCACAACGGTCGCAAGTGATGCCCTTGTAACGGATTCTCTTGAACTTTCCGCAATGGCACTCATAGTCCTTGGTAGGACCAAAGATGCGCTCGCAGAAAAGACCATCACGCTCGGGCTTGTAGGTACGATAGTTGATAGTCTCGGGCTTCAGCACCTCACCATGTGAATTCTCGAGGATTTCCTCTGGAGAGGCCAATCCAATGGTTATTTTGGTAAAGTTATTTCTTACCTTTGTATCTTTCTTAAAAGCCATAGTTTATAAGAATTGAAACAATTTAATCAAGTGTGATGCTCAAGCCCAAACCGCGAAGTTCGTGCAGCAACACGTTGAGTGACTCAGGAATGTTGGGAGTTGGCATAGGATCACCCTTAACAATAGCCTCGTATGCCTTGCTACGACCAGTAACGTCATCAGACTTAATGGTAAGGATCTCCTGAAGTACATGGCTTGCGCCGAAGGCCTCGATGGCCCAAACCTCCATCTCTCCGAAACGCTGACCACCAAACTGTGCCTTACCACCAAGGGGCTGCTGAGTAATAAGTGAGTAGGGACCAATGCTACGAGCATGCATCTTGTCCTCAACCATGTGGCCGAGCTTAAGCATGTAAGCAATACCTACGGTAGCCAACTGGTCAAATGCCTCACCGGTAGCACCATCGTACAACTGTGTAGAGCAGTAGCGGGGCAGACCTGCCTTGTCAGTCCACTCGTTCAAGTCTTCCAACTTAGCACCATCGAAGATGGGAGTAGCGAACTTGATTCCGAGCTTACGTCCAGCAGCACCGAGTACAGCCTCGAAGATCTGACCGATGTTCATACGTGAAGGCACACCCAGAGGATTCAATACGATATCTACAGGAGTACCATCCTCGAGGAAAGGCATATCCTCCTGACGTACGACCTTGCTGACAATACCCTTGTTACCATGACGACCTGCCAACTTATCACCGACGCCGATCTTACGCTTCTTAGCGATGTAGACCTTTGCCATCTGGATGATACCGCTGGGCAACTCATCACCTACGGTCAATGCAAATGTCCTACGCTTAGCCTCTGCATCAAGCAACTTGTACTTCTTCAAGTAGTTGATGATAAGCTTGGTAATCAAACCATTTACATGCTCGTCCTCTGTCCAGTTGCTCAACTGAACAGTATTAAAGTCGAAGCTGCGCAATACCTTCTCAGTAATCTTAGCACCCTTGGCAATCAGCTCAGCATCCTGGTAATCAACCACTCCAGCACACTTCTGACCCTTGGTCAACTCGAGCAACTTGTCAATCAAGATATCTTTCAAGTCAGCAACCTTGCTGTTGAACTCCTCATTGATAGCAGCCAAACGGGGCTTATCCTGAATCTTAGAAGCACGGGTCTTGATAACCTTAGAGAACAACTTCTTGTCGATAACGACACCACTCAAAGAGGGAGAAGCCTTCAAAGAAGCATCCTTCACATCACCTGCCTTATCACCGAAGATTGCACGAAGCAACTTCTCTTCGGGCGAAGGATCACTCTCACCCTTAGGAGTAATCTTACCAATCATGATGTCGCCGGGCTCAACACGAGCACCAACACGGATAATACCGTTCTCATCCAAATCCTTGGTAGCTTCCTCGCTAACGTTGGGGATGTCTGAGGTCAACTCTTCTACACCACGCTTGGTTTCACGAACCTCCAAAGAGAACTCCTCTACATGTACACTGGTCAGGATATCCTCACGAACAATGCGCTCATTAAGCACGATAGCATCCTCGTAGTTGTAACCCTTCCAAGGCATGTATGCAACCAAGAGGTTCTTACCCAATGACAACTCACCGTCCTCGGTAGAATAACCCTCGGTCAGGATATCACCAGCCTTCACACGCTGACCCTTCTCGCAGATAGGACGAAGGTCAATAGTCATGTTCTGGTTGGTACGACGGAACTTGGGAATGCGGTATTCCTTCAAGGCAGGTTCGAAGCTTACGAACTCCTCCTCTTCCGTGCGATCATATAAAATACGTATAGTGGTAGCATCCACATACTCAATAACACCTGCACCCTCAGCGGTAATCATGGTACGGCTATCCTCGCAAACCTGCTTCTCGATACCGGTACCAACAATGGGAGCCTCAGTACGCATCAAAGGAACTGCCTGGCGCATCATGTTAGAACCCATCAATGCACGGTGAGCATCATCATGCTCCAAGAAGGGAATCAAAGATGCAGCAATAGAGGCAATCTGCTGAGGAGCAACGTCCATCAAATTAACGTCTGTGGGAGGTACAACAGGATAATCATCATCCTGACGGCACTTAACCTTTGTACGGATAAATGTACCATCATCATTCAAGGGTGCATTACCCTGACCGATAATCTGCTTCTCCTCCTCCTCTGCGGTAAGGTATTTGATACCGTCCTCGCCAAGGTTTACAACACCATTGTTTACAAGACGGTAGGGAGTCTCAATGAAACCGAGGTCGTTGATCTTAGCATATACACAGAGTGAGCTGATCAAACCGATGTTAGGACCTTCAGGAGACTCGATAGGACAAAGACGACCATAGTGAGTGTAGTGTACGTCTCGAACCTCGAAACCTGCACGCTCACGAGACAAACCACCAGGACCGAGGGCAGAAAGACGACGCTTGTGAGTAACCTCTGCCAAGGGGTTGGTCTGGTCCATGAACTGGCTCAATGCGTTGGTACCGAAGAAACTGTTTACAACACTTGAGATGGTCTTTGCATTGATCAACTCAGTAGGAGTAAAGGTTTCATTATCACGTACATTCATGCGCTCGCGAATAGTACGGGTCATACGAGCCAAACCGATAGCAAACTGGTTGCTCAACTGCTCACCTACGGTACGAACACGACGGTTTGACAAGTGGTCAATATCATCGACATTCTGCTTGCTGTTTACCAACTCAATGAGGTACTTGATAATCTCAATGATATCCTCCTTAGTCAGAACACGGCATGAAGGATCGGTGGTCAGGTTCAACTTACGGTTCAAACGGTAACGACCAACCTCGCCAAGGTCATAACGCTTCTCGCTGAAGAAGAGGTTAAGGATAACCTCACGAGCACTTGCCTCATCAGCGGGCTCTGCATTACGCAACTGACGATAAATATAGGTGATAGCTTCAACCTCCGAGTTAGAAGGATCCTTCTGCAGAGTGTTGAAGATGATACTATAATCAGAACTGTTAACATCTGCCTTATGAACGAGGATGTTTGAAACACCACTTGACAAGATGATAGCAATGTTATCCTCTGTCAACTTGGTCTCACGTTCAAGCACAACCTCATTACGCTCGATACTTACAACCTCACCGGTATCCTCATCAACGAAGTCCTCGGTCCAGGTCTTCAGTACGCGAGCTGCCAAAGTACAGTCAACATACTTCTTCAAATTCTCCTCAGAAACCTCTACATCCTCAGCGAGGTTGAAAATTTCGAGGATATCACGGTCATTCTCAAAACCGATAGCACGCAACAGAGTGGTAACGGGCAGCTTCTTCTTACGGTCGATGTATGCATACATCACGTTGTTGATATCAGAAGCAAACTCAATCCAGCTACCCTTGAAAGGAATGATACGAGCTGAGTACAACTGTGTACCATTTGCGTGGATACTGCTACCGAAGAACACACCAGGAGAACGATGCAACTGAGAAACTACTACACGCTCAGCACCATTGATGATGAATGTACCATTATCGGTCATGTAAGGAATGGGACCGAGGAATACATCCTGGATGGTGGTGTCGAAATCCTCGTGGTCGGGATCGGTACAATACAGTTTCAACTTAGCCTTCAAGGGCACACTGTAAGTCAGACCGCGCTCCAGGCACTCTTCAATGCTGTAACGGGGAGGATCGATGTAGTAATCCAAAAACTCCAAAGTGAAACTGTTGCGAGTGTCCTGAATGGGGAAGTTCTCTGAGAACACCTTGTACAGCCCATCGTTCTTACGGAGTTCAGGAGGAGTGTCCAACTGCAAGAAGTCCTTGAAAGACTTCAGCTGCACCTCAAGAAAATCCGGATAAGGCATCGGACTCTTCACTGAGGTGAAATTAACTCTGTTGTTGATTAAATTTGAAGCCATATATCGTGGTTGATAAATATTATCGTTTCAAAATTTTATCAGGACAGCCGGTAGAGAGAAACTCTGCCAAAGAAACTATCCTTTATGGGGTGGTGGGACAAAACTTTCAGGTTAAAAACCTTATATATATACGCGTGTATGCGTGCAGACGCAAAAAGGTAAAGAACCCCCTACCAGAGGATCCTTTACCATATTGTCTGTTTTGACGTGAGTCTTACTTAAGCTCGATCTCAGCACCAGCCTCCTCGAGGGTCTTCTTGAGAGCCTCAGCGTCAGCCTTGGGCATACCTTCCTTCAGTACGCTGGGAGCACCGTCAACCATCTCCTTAGCCTCCTTCAAACCGAGACCACAAGCTTCCTTGACAGCCTTAACAACCTGCAACTTAGCAGCACCTGCGCTCTTCAGAACGACGTCGAAGTCGGTCTTCTCCTCAGCAGCAGCAGCGCCACCCTCAGCACCACCTGCAACTACAACAGCAGCAGCAGCGGGCTCAATACCATAAGTTTCCTTAAGTTCGTTCTTAAGATCGATTACCTCCTGAACTGTGAGCGCTACAAGCTGCTCAGCAATAGCTTTAATATCAGCCATATTCGTTTTTATTGAAAAAATGTTATTAATCTTATTAATTACTCTGCAGCAGCTTCTGCCTTCTCCTCCTTATGCTCAAGAGCGTTGATAACGTTCATGATGGGAGACTCGAGAGCAGCAATAACGTCTGCAATAAGTTCGTTTTTGCTCTTAAGAGCAGCAAGAGTGTTGAGCTGGTCAGCACCTACATAAACGGTACCCTCAGCATAAGCAGCCTTCAAAACGGGCTTTTCAGCCTTCTTAGAAGCATACTCCTTCAACATCTTGGCGGGCTTATTAGCCACGTTTGTAAATACAACTGCTGTTGTGCCTACGAGAGTAGAGTACATATCCTCACACTGCATCTCGCTTGCATCAAGAGCCTTCTGGAAGAGGGTGTTCTTTACAACAACCATCTTAACCTCGTTCTTGAAGCAATTGCGACGCATTTCGGCAGTCTTCTCAGCATTCATACCCTCAACATCGATCAGGTAGAAGTGAGGATACTCCTTCAGCAACTCACCAAGTTGTGCAATTACTTTTACTTTATCTTCCTTTCTCATGATTGTCTAAAATTTTAAAGTTCTTCAACTGCCTTGGGATCAATCTTGATACCAGCACTCATAGTACTTGAAAGATAAATACTCTTAACATAGGTACCCTTTGAAGCAGCGGGCTTCAACTTGTTGATGGTAGCGATGAACTCTCTGGCATTCTCAGCGATTGCCTCGGGAGTAAAGCTTACCTTACCAATTGAAGTATGAACGATACCGGTCTTGTCAACCTTGAAATCGATCTTACCCTGCTTAACCTCGCGAATAGCCTTAGCTACATCGGGAGTTACAGTACCACTCTTGGGGTTAGGCATCAAGCCACGGGGACCGAGGACACGACCCAGAGCACCAATCTTACCCATGATAGCGGGCATGGTGATGATAACGTCAATGTCAGTCCAACCACCCTTAATCTTCTCGATATACTCATCGAGACCTACATAGTCAGCGCCTGCCTCTTTTGCTGCAGTCTCAGCATCGGGAGTACAAAGACAGAGAACTCGTGTAACCTTACCAGTACCGTTGGGAAGCGAAACTACGCCACGTACCATCTGGTTAGCCTTACGAGGGTCTACACCCAAACGAACATCGATATCGACAGAAGCATCAAACTTGGTTGTGGTAATTTCCTTAACCAATTCTGAAGCCTCCTTCAAGGTGTATGCCTTCCCTGCTTCAATCTTGCCAGCTACCAACTTCTGGTTTTTTGTCAATTTTGCCATCTTAATTGAAGTTTAATAATTATTTACCAGGGAACTCTCCACTTACAGTGATACCCATACTTCTAGCTGTACCTGCAACCAAAGTCATTGCAGCCTCAACAGTAAAACAGTTCAAATCGGGCATTTTATCAGTAGCGATAGTGCGAACCTGATCCCAAGTAATTGAGGCAACCTTCTTACGGTTGGGCTCAGCAGAACCACTCTTGATCTTAGCAGCTTCCAACAACTGAATTGCAACAGGAGGAGTCTTAACTACGAAGTCGTAACTCTTGTCTGTGTAATAAG
>JAZUKS010000037.1:0-26806 GCA_045643405.1 Bacteroidaceae bacterium
CTGCAGGAAATCGGCATCGCTGGCATCCTTCATGCGCAACTGCACCCATCGGCATCCACCTTCCAATGCCAATAGGATGCTATCCAGGTAACTATATTTCTCGTTATAATGCGAAATGAACTGTAAAGACGAATATTTAAGATTTACCATTAATATCTTTAGAAATTAATAAGTTATAGAAATTATAGAAGTTATAGAAGTCAAGAACTATCGTCCGTTAACTCCCATTAACTCCTGCTAACTCCTGTTAACTCCCATAAAAATCAACTCCTGTTAACTCCCATTAAAAAATTATCCTCCACAAGCAGCCTTGATGATGACGACATTGGCACCCTCGGCAAGTAGCGTAGAGGCCCACTCACTTCGAGGCACCATCTTATTGGCCACTGCAACAGCAACTCCCTTCTCGGGCAAAGACAGTTCAAGTGCCAATTCTGCAAGGTTCTTTGCTTCGGTACTTACGGCTTTGTTATTGATGTTTATTTCCATTGTTTTGACGTTTTGAGATTAATCCTATGCGCAAATATCTTTGCACAAGAGTATGATCAAAATGTGTGTTTAAGATTCCAAAAATGATTGACAGAACCATGACCATGACCGATAACATAGTCGGCACCCGACACAATGGCCTGATTAATGTATGTCTTGGCATGCTGGGCAGCTTCCTGCAGACTCATTCCCTTGGCCAACATGGAAGCAAAAGCAGAGGAAAGCGTACAACCCGTGCCATGCGTGTTGGGAGTATCCACACGTACCGAAGGAAGTTCCAACAGGGCTCCCTTCTGAGCATCATAGAAGATATCCACCAAATGATCATCAGTAAGATGTCCTGCCTTGAGCAGTACAGACACGCCGAAATCATTTGACAAAGTCTTAGCCGCATCGGGCAAGAGTCTGGCATCATCCAACGATGCACCGCCCAGCAGAATCTCTGCCTCGGGAATGTTGGGCGTGATAACCTTCGCCATAGGGATAAGGTCAGACTTCAGTACATCAATGGCACTCTCCTCAATAAGACGATGCCCACTAGTAGAGATCATGACTGTGTCGAGAACGATATTGGGAGCATCGTACTTGCGAAGCATCTTTGCCACCGACACAACGGTCTCTGCAGAATGGAGCATACCAATCTTGACGGCATCCGTCCCGATGTCTTCGAGAACAGCCTCAATCTGCTGTTCTATGAATGCGATGGGCACAGGATGTACGTCCTTCACACCCACCGTATTCTGAACCGTGATGGCCGTAATGGCCGAAGAAGCATAGCAACCGCATGCCGAGATGGCCTTGATGTCGGCTTGTACGCCGGCTCCTCCTCCACTGTCGCTGCCAGCAATGGTCAGTACTCTGTTGTATGATTTCATCTACTCGTTTGTTGCGCTAAATAATTGAACGAATTGCATTTGTCATGGCACAAAGTATGTGCCATCTATCCGGCAACAAAGGAGAATCCCATTAAAAAAAACAAAGGCTATGACTCGATACATCATAACCTTTATCATCGTGAAAATATCAACTCAATCCCTACGTCAGCATTAACTGTATCAGGTTCGAGGGTATAATCTCAGCCCGTCCTGGGCACCCCTTTGATGTTCGATGGTGCAAAGTTACAAAATATTTCCGAACAAAGTGCATTATTCCCCAGAAAAAATAAATACCATCTTGAGAATGAACCCAAGATGGTACTATATTCGTGCTTGGCAGTCCATATCCCGTTCGCTTTATAGACGGACAGGAATAAACCAAGCCAACCTTGTCTTGCAAGCAATAATGGATTTAGAAAGGTAGGTCATCGCCACCCTCAGAAGCCTCAAAGGGAGCAGCGTTGAAACCCTGTGCGGGAGCAGCAGGTGCCGACTGTGCGGGAGGGAAGGAATTGGCAGGAGCAGCGCCGAAGGGAGCATCGGGAGCGGCAACAGGAGCAGCCTGTGCTGCGGCCTGCAAGTTGCGGTCAACCTTCCATGCACGGATAGAGTTGAACCAACGACCCTGGTACTCGCGAGCGTCGATGTCAAATGATACCACCATAGTCTCACCAATCTGAATATTGAACTGCTGAATGCGGTCTGTACCAAACACTTCAAAGTTCATCTTGCGAGGATACTGCTCAAGAGTCTCCAACACATAACTTGCACATCTCCATTCAGAGCCTGTACGAGGAGATACGCCACTGCGCTCGGGCAGAACCGCAATAATCTTTCCTGTAATTTCCATTGTATTTTTCCGTATTTGAATTAAATTTTGGTGCGAAGTTACTAATCTTTTTCGGCATAAACTAATTTTAAGTCCATTTTTTTTGCATTTTCCATCCTTTTATATTAACTTTGCGCATAATAAGGCTTGTAAGTAGCGACTTGCGGCTGGCCTTAAAAAATAGTGATAAAAAAACAAAAATCTACATACAAATGAAGTTTACCGTATCAAGTTCGGCTCTTTACAGCCATCTTTCTGCAGCAAGCAAGGTTATGGGTTCAAAGAATTCCATGCCCATCTTGGATTGCTTTCTGCTGAACGTGAGAGACAACAAGGTTACCATCACCGCAAGTGACGGCGAAAAATACCTGATCACCTCCATCGACATCATCGACATGAGCGAGAACGCCATGTTCTGCATTCCCGCCAAGACCATCATGGAGTCTATCAAGGAGTTGGCTGAGCAGCCCATTACCTTTGAGTACATCCCCGACACTCACGAGTTGATTGGTTTCCACCAAAGCGGTACCTTCAGCATCATGAGCATGGATGCAGAACCCTTCCCCTTGCAGGGCAACATCAACCCCGAGGCCACAACCCTCACCATGCCCGCCGAGGCATTGATCAACGGTATCAACCGATGCCTCTTTGCTACCGCCAACGATGAGATCCGTTTGGTGATGACAGGTATCTTTATCGACATCAAGCCAGACCACATCATCTTTGCCGGTACCGACGGACGCAAGTTGGTACGTTGCATCAACCGTAACATCCAGCCCGGTTTCGAGGGCGGTTTCATCCTTCCCAAGAAGGTGGCAAGCATCCTGAAGAACATCATCGGCAAGGAAGCAGCAGATGTGATCCTGCACTTCGACGGTGAGAAGGCTGCTATCCAGGCATCTGACTTTGAGTTGTACTTCCGTCTCATCGAGGGTCGCTACCCCAACTACAACGCAGTTATCCCCACCGACAATCCCTACCAGGCAACCGTTGACCGTGCTGCCTTGATCGGTGCATTGAAGCGTGTTAGCGTGTTCTGCAACCAGAGCAGCGGCTTGATGAAGGTTCATCTTGAGAACAACTTGATGAAGCTGACTGGCCAGGACAATGAATACTCAACATCTGCAGAGGAGAACCTGTACTGCGAGTACAACAACTCACCCATTAGCGTTGGTTTCAGTTGCCAGTTCATGCTTGAGATTGCTGCCATCCTTGACAACGAGAACCTTACCTTGCAGCTGGCAGACCCCAGCCGTCCCGGTATCATCGTCCCTGCCGAGCAGGACGAGAACGAGGAGGTACTGATGCTGCTCATGCCTATGATGCTGAACGACTAAGGTACAGGTACTATCCCATATACGATGATTCTTCAGTAACGGTACAGGATTATTTGTCATCTTGTCTTCCATTACGATTAGAAAATTTAGGCACGGGTTTCACGTATTTCACGGAACGACTTATCTGAAAGGACAAGAAAAACAGACTCATCCGTGTAATCCGTGTAATCCGTGCTTATATAAGTAACATACGATGAAACTGAATTTAAAGAATCCCATCATATTCTTCGACCTCGAGGCCACGGGACTTGACATTGCCAAGGACCGCATCGTGGAACTGTGCTACATCAAGGTGGAGCCCAACGGCAACGAAGAGAGCCGTTCCATGCGCATCAATCCCACCATACACATTCCCGAGGCATCGAGCGCCATCCACGGCATCTACGACTCGGACGTTCAGGACTGCCCCACCTTCAAGGACATTGCGGGCAACCTGGCCACCACCTTCAAGGGTTGTGACCTGGCAGGATTCAATTCCAACCGCTTCGACATCCCCTTGCTGGTAGAGGAGTTCATGCGTGCCGGTGTCCTGCTCGACCTCAGCAAGCGCAAGTTTGTTGACGTGCAGAACATCTACCACAAGCTGGAACGCCGAACCCTGATTGCCGCCTACAAGTACTACTGCAACAAGGACCTGGAGAATGCGCATAGCGCACTGGCAGACACGCGTGCCACCTATGAGGTGCTGCAGGCTCAGTTGGAGAAATACCCCAACGAACTGAAGAATGACATCGGTTTCCTGGCAGACTACAGCAAGATGACCAACAACGTGGACTTTGCCGGACGTCTCATCTACAACGACAAGGGCGAGGAGGTCATCAACTTCGGCAAATACAAGGGTAAATTAGTGAAGGACGTGCTCAGAACCGATCCCGGCTATTATGGTTGGGTACAGGAAGCCGACTTCTCGCTTAACACGAAATACGTATTCACTCAGTTGAGATTGAAATATGCTTCAAGGTAAGAAAATAGTACTCGGCATCACAGGCAGCATTGCCGCCTACAAGGCATGCCTGCTCATCAGAGGCCTCATCAAACAAGGTGCTGAGGTGCAGGTTGTCATCACACCTGCCGGCAAGGAGTTCATCACCCCACTGACACTCAGTACGCTGACCCACAAACCCGTGGTAAGCGAGTTCTTCAGTCGTGCCGACGGTAGTTGGAACAGTCATGTGGACCTCGGCCTCTGGGCCGATGCCATGGTCATTGCTCCTGCCACGGCAAGCACCATAGGCAAGATGGCCAATGGCATTGCCGACAACATGCTCATCACCACCTACCTGAGCATGAAGGCTCCCGTGTTCGTGGCTCCCGCCATGGACCTCGACATGTATGCTCATCCCAGCACGCAAAAGAACCTGCAGACACTCATCTCATACGGCAACCATATCATAGAACCCGGTACGGGTTTCCTTGCCAGCAAACTCGAGGGCAAGGGACGCATGGAGGAACCCGAAAAGATCATTGAAGTGCTGGATGACTTCTTTGAGGAGAAAGACCTCAAGGGACAGAAAGTACTGATTACCGCAGGTCCCACATACGAGAAACTGGATCCCGTACGCTTCATCGGCAACTACTCCAGCGGCAAGATGGGCATCGCCCTGGCTGAGGAGTGTGCCAAGAGAGGAGCCGACGTAGAATTGGTTTGCGGTCCGGTAAACATCAAGCCACAGCACCCTGGCATACACCTTACCAGCGTGGAGAGTGCCCAGCAGATGTACGAGGCAGCCACAAGCATCTACTCCAGTTGCAAGGCAGGCATACTCTGTGCTGCCGTGGCCGACTTCACACCAGCCAACGTTGCCGACAACAAGATAAAGCGTGAGGCACTCGTTGAGAAGGAGGGTGAATTGGTACTGCACCTGCAGCCCACAAAGGACATTGCCAAGGCCATCGGCCAAATGAAACAGCAGGGACAAGTACTGGTTGGCTTTGCCTTGGAAACCAATGACGAGAAGGCTCATGCACAAGAGAAACTGGAAAGGAAGAACCTTGACTTCATCGTAATGAATTCCCTTCGCGATGAGGGTGCAGGCTTCCGCCACGATACCAACAAGGTAAGCATCATCTCGGCCAACGACATCAAGGAATATCCCTTGAAGAGCAAGACTGAGGTGGCAACAGACATTATTAACGAACTCGCAAAAAGACTGGGATAAGGTGCGCAAGAAGTTTAGAGTCATATTATCAGCGATGCTACTGAGCAGTTTCAATGCGAACGCCCAGGAGTTGCAGGCAAAGGTGTCCATCAACCATCAGCAAGTGGGTAATACCACCCGAACCGATGTGTTTGAGGCGCTGCAGGAGAAAGTGACAAACTTCCTCAACGAACATGCGTGGACGGGAATGCAATACCGCGAGAACGAACGCATCAACTGTAACTTCGGATTCACGGTCAGCTCGTATAACGACAATGACAATATGCTCAAGTGCTCCATGACGCTAACCGTGAGTCGTCCCGTGTTCAACAGCAGCTATACCACCACGACCTACTCCATCAAGGACGGAAGCGTGCAGTTCACCTTCCAGCCTACAGACCAATTGGAGTACTCAGGTCCCGACCGACTTGACAACAATCTGGTGGCATTGCTGGCTTACTATGCTTACATGATCATCGGTTACGACATGGATACGATGGCACCCTTGGGTGGCACGCAGATGTTCCAAAAGGCCGAGGACATCGTGGCAAGTGCTGAGAACCTGGGCTATCCCGGATGGAAGGCTTTCAATGATTCGCAGAATCGTTTTGCATTGCTCAACGACTTGCTCGACGGTTCCATGGAACCCTACCGACAACTGCTCTACAAGTACCATCGTGAAGGTCTCGACCAAATGGCCGACAATGTTGATGGCGGCAGGGAAGCCATCATTGAGGCAATGGATTTGCTGCAAGAGGCACATGAGGCCAAGACGCTCTGCGTGTTGCCACAACTCTTCACCGAATACAAACGCGATGAGTTGGTAAACATTCTGAGCAAGAAAGGTACCAACCAGCAACGCGAAGCCGTATATAATATATTAATAGGTATAGATCCTACCCAAAGCGATACTTGGGACAAGATAAAATAGCAGTATGCTTCAACATCTATTTATTCAGAACTACGCACTCATCGAGGAACTCGACATTGACATCGAGAAGGGGTTTTCTGTCATCACCGGTGAGACGGGTGCCGGAAAGTCAATCCTTTTAGGTGCCATCGGTTTGTTGGTGGGACAAAGAGCCGACAGCAAGCACATCCGACAGGGCGCCCAGAAATGCATCATCGAGGCTACCTTCGACATAGAGCATTATGACCTGAAGACGCTGTTTGACGAGATGGACCTGGAGTATGATGCCAAGGAGTGCATCGTGCGCCGTGAACTGACCGCCAACGGCAAAAGCAGGGCATTCATCAACGACACGCCCGTTGGGGTCAACGACCTCAAGGTGCTGGGTGACCATCTTATCGACATACATTCACAGCACCAAAACCTGCTTCTCGGAAAAGAAGACTTTCAGTTAAACGTACTTGATATACTTGCACATAATCAAGAAGATAAAGACAAATACTTAAAGTTATACACCTCATACAAGCAGACCAAGCAAGCACTTGACGAGGCAAAAGAGCTGGCAGAGAAGATGCAGTCGGAACAAGACTACCTGACCTTCCAACTGGACCAGCTTGCAGAGGCTAACCTGCAGGAAGGTGAGGACGAGGAACTGGAACAGGAACAGCAGACCCTGGAACATGCTGAGGAAATAAAGACTGCTCTCTACCAGGCAAAGGACTTGCTGAATGCCGACGGCAACAGCGTCGTAGAGGCCATCCGAACAGCACAGAATAGGTTGGAGAGCATCGTTGGCGTATTCCCCGCCGCATCGGAATTGGCAGAACGACTGGAGAGTTGCCGTATTGAACTGAAGGACGTTGCCAACGAGGTGGAAGGAGAAGCAGAAGACGTTGAATACAACCCATCGCGCCAGGCATTCGTGGAGGAGCGACTCAGCCTCATCTACGACTTGGAGCGCAAACACCATGTGGAGAGTGTTGAGCAACTCATTGCCCTTACCAACGAACTGCAGGAGAAACTCGATGGCATCAATAACAGCGAGGGCAACATCGCCAAATTAGAGGCTCAACTCAAGGATCTTGAAGCCAAGACATTAGAGCAAGCCAAGAAGCTGTCGAAGCAGAGAACCAAGGCTGCTAAAGAGGTAGAAAAGGCAATGTGTGAGAAACTGGTCCCCTTGGGCATTGCCAACGTACAGTTCAAGGTGGACATTGCCACGCAAAACGACTTCGACGCTACCGGTATAGACAAGGTGACCTATCTATTTAGTGCCAACAAAAACGGTGCCGTGCAACCCATCTCACAAGTGGCGAGTGGTGGTGAGATTGCCCGTGTCATGCTGAGCCTGAAAGCATTGATCAGTAGTGCCGTCAGTCTGCCAACCATAGTCTTTGATGAGATTGACACCGGTGTCAGCGGTCACATCGCCGAACGTATGGCCATGATCATGAAGGAGATGGGTGAAGAGCATGGACGACAAGTTATCAGTATCACTCACCTACCCCAGATTGCTGCCATGGGACAGAATCACTACCGTGTCTACAAGGAGGATAACGATGATGCCACGAACAGTCACATCGTCCATCTCACCACCGACGAACGTGTTGAGGAGATTGCCAAGATGATGAGTGGTGCTACCCTCACGGAGGCAGCGCTGAGCAATGCAAGGACATTGTTGAAAGTATAAAGTTGAATAACAAGAATAAGAAAATGAAAATTAAGTATTTACTGACCACAATAGGTATTATTGGATCATTTAACATGGCACTTGCACAGAACCCCAAGTGGTTCAAGAAGGCCAGAAAGATACAGCTCACTATCATTACTACAGACAAAAACGGTGCCGTGAATCAAGGACAGGGATTCCTCGTCAACGAGACGGGAAATGCCATTGCGGAATATGACTTGCTGAAGTCTGCTTCCAGCGCAACAGCGGTTGATGCAGAAGGCAAGCAGTACAACATCACACACGTTCTGGGTGCCAATTCACTCTACAACGTGGTGAAGTTGGAAACCGACAATGCCAAGGCCAGCACTATGCCCGTTGCTACCACTACTTCGCAGGCTAACGATGTGGTGTATATCATGCCTATCTGCAGCAACGACAAGAAAGCATTGTGCATCACCGACACCATCACGCAAGTTCAGGAGTTTGGCGATGACAAGCATCCTTATTACAGTCTTGCCAATCCTGTTGACACACGATATGCCGGTTGCCCCGTATTCAATGCCAATGGAGAACTGTTGGGACATGTGCAAATGTCTGCAGAAGGCAATGACAAGCCAGCCTTCGTAATGGGTGTCACCTATGGAAATACGCTGTCTATCAGTGCTATCGACGTTAACAACAATGACCTCAATAGCATTAAGATTGCCAAGGCACTTCCCGAAGGCGAGTCGCAAGCAGCATCTTATATCCTTTTGTCAAAACGTAATGACATCGATACTTATTTGCCACTTGTCAACGACTTCATCGCCAAGTACCCCAAGAGTCATATTGGATATACACAATTGGCAGAAGTCCAAGTCAGCATGAAGCAGTACAAGGAGGCAGAAGAGACCTATGCCAAGGGTTTGCAGGCCAATTCCGGTCACGATGATGAGATTCATCACTCCTATGCCACCCAACTCTACCAAGCAGGATTGCAAGAGAAGGCCCCTGCAGAAGGCTGGGATTTGGAACATGCATTGAAGGAATCGGAAGCTGCATACAACGTCAATCCATTGCCCCTCTACACAGCCCTGCAAGGTATGTGCTTCTATGCGATGAAAAAATATGAGGCATCCTACGACAAGTTCGTTTCAATGGGCAGTACCAATATGCGCTCACCCGAATACTTCCTCTATGCCGCACAATGCAAGGAGATGCTCAAAGCACCAACTGAGGAGATCCTGGCCATGCAGGACAGCGCGGTGAACTGTTTCACAAAACCCTATCCCAGGGAGGCCACAAGCGCCCTGTATCTTCGCGCCAAGACCTTGGCATCATTGAACCGTTACCGCGATGCCGTCAATGACATGAACGAGTACGAGCATCTGCTTTCCGGACGCATCAACGATGCAGCTTTCTATTACGAACGCGAACAATTGGAGATGCAATGCAGAATGTATGCACAGGCTCTCAATGACATAGAGAACGCCGTACGCCTGCAGCCCAAAGATGCACTCTTGCGTGCCGAAGAGGCGGTTGTAAACTACCGCGTTGGCGAGATTGACCAAGCCATCACAGCAGCCAAGGAGGCAATCAAGTTGGAGGATGATTTCCCCGATCCCTACCGTATCCTCGGCATATGCCTCAACGAGAAGGGGCAGAAAGCAGAAGCACGCAAAGCCCTCCAGCGCGCCATAGAATTGGGTGACACAATGGCCAAGACCGTACTCGACAAAATCAAGTAAACAGTTTATTGGGTGCTACAACGTAACGATTGCTTGTTTATTCGTACTTTTGCAGAACAAAAGAAAGTACTTGCATGAAGATTGACTTAAACATACCCCTCCAGCCTTCATGGCTTCAACCCGGAGAGACACTCCGTTGCCTCACTCCCAACGACAGACCGCTTCACGAGGCCATGAGTAAGGTCATCTATGAGGCTTTGCCCAACAAGGAACTGCTCATTCCTATGACACCGGAGGAATACGATGACACATATACTGACATCAACGACGATGTGGTGTATGGTGTTTTTCGCAATGGCAAACTCATTGCTACAAGCAGTCTGTTGCACGACGTAAGGGCTTACGCAGTCAATCCTGAACTTGCAGACATCCTCACCTACCCTTGCATCGAGATTGGCGAGAGCATGGTGCTACCCGCTTACCGAGGCAGAGGGTTGATGCAACATCTCAACGAACTCATCAAAGCAGAAGCCATTCGACAGGGAGTGCGCTATATGCTGGCAACAGCACATCCTGATAATATAGCCAGCAATACCTCACTAAAGAAACTCGGATACAAGGTATTAAAGGAATTCAACCGCGCAGGAAAACGAAGAAACCTACTGGTATTGGAGATTTAATGTTGTCATGCCAACCTTTGCAAACTTGGCAGTAGATACGTTCAACTCCCAACCCTATAGACAAGAATCAATACTTTTTCTTCAAGATGATGTAGATGATGACGGGAGCACCAAAGATGGGAGTCACGGCATTAAGAGGGATAATCATCTGTTGAGGCATAACACAAATGAGATTGCACAACATGGCAATCGCACCACCGGTCAACAGGGTGGCAGGCATCAGGATTTTATGATCAGAGGTACGTACCATCATGCGGGCAATGTGTGGAACCGCCAAACCGATAAACGAGATGGGACCACAAAAGGCAGTCGTAACAGCCGTGAGAATACCCGTAGAGAGCAATACCATGCGACGAACAAAGTTGAGGTTAATGCCCAGGTTAGAGGCATAATCCTCACCCAGAAGAAGGGCGTTGAATGACTTGGTCAGCACCAATGCCAATATGATACCAACGAGTGAGATACCGCACATCAAGGGTACCAAACCAAGACTGACATTACTAAAACTTCCCATTCCCCAACTCACATAACTATGTACATTCTCTACTGTTGCAAAGAAGTTGAGCAAGGTAACCGCAGATGATGTAAGGTAACCCACCATAATACCCATAATGAGTATTACAAGATTGTTTTTCAAGAATTTAGTTACTCCAAGATAAAGCATCGTGATAACAACGGCACCAACAAAAGCACCAAGCACGACAGAGAAACTACCACCGATTTGCAGTCCGCTTCCCATCTCACCACCGGCTCCCACAACGCCTCCCATGGCAAGCATGACGATGGCAACACCCAACGAGGCTCCGTTGGAGATGCCCAATACAGAGGGACCTGCCAAGGGATTGCGGAAGAAGGTCTGCAACATAAGACCCGAAACGGCCAGCGAGGCTCCGCAAAACAAGGCCGTGATGACCTGTGGCAAACGGGATTGCAAGATAATGAAATTCCAACTGGCCTTATCTGCTTCACCTCCCGTCAGTACACGCAGACTTTGTTCGAGCGGAATACTGACCGAACCGAAAACAAGGTTGCAGAAAAACAACACAACGATGCTTACAATTAAGAGAGACAGAATGACCTTGGGTTTCATTGGAAAGTGAACGTGAATAAAAGAAAAGAGGAAGATTGTGCCGAACTTAAACGTCAATCATCATTCGGCCTTGTTAAGCACTTCCTGATAATACTTCATCTTGAAGTCCTCACCGAATACTTCGGGATGGAAGATGTGTACATACTCGCGCAACAAAACCTCAGGATGGAAGGGTGTAACCATATAGAAGTCCGTGTGACTGAGGTTTACGCCATATACCCTATGGTTGTTGAAAGCCTTAAGACGGGTATAGCCATCCCAATCGGCTGCAATGTCGTCGTAAGTAAGGTCGCCCTCATCTTTGTAGTACTTCAGCATCCAGATGTCTGCATCTACACCACGATCAAGTACCACCTCGGGACTATAAGGCACAGAACCGTTGGAAGTCTCATCATGGAAAACGTACAGACCACCGGCATCGGTGATAATGCGTCCAACGGTACTCTCATAACCTGCCACATACCAACTGGAATTTAACTTCTTACCATCAAGAACGGTAGGCTTGTTCTTTGCATCCTTCACCTTATCCTTCAAAAGGTTGTACTCCTTCTCGATAGTTGCGAATGTACTGTCTGCCAAGGCTTGCTTACCAACCAAAAGTCCATAAAAACGCATCCATTCTGCACGCTGTAAAGGACCTGTCTCCATATAGTCACAACACTCGATGACAGGAATGCCCACATTGAAGAGTTTAGAGTAACTGTTGTTGTCCTCCATCGCCGAGATAATCACGGCATCGGGCGAGAATTCGATGACTTTTTCCACATCCACCGCCTTACTCTTACCGCAATCCACCACCTTACCGCTTCGAATATCCTCTTGCAACTTGTCAATGTACATATATTCACCATCGCCGACAGCACCTATGGCATCGAGCGCACCCAGTTCATTGAAGAGCGAGGCATGAACGGACACATAGCAAAGCATTCGCGAAAGCGGAGTACGGATAAGGTCTCCATCAGGCAAATTGGAGGGCAACTCACTATCCTTGGGAACCAAGACATAACGGTGAAGCACACGGGTAGAATCCCAGGGATTCTTGATTTCCGCAGCCACATACCCATCTCCTTCCTTGAGTTGGATCATCGTGGCATACTTCATTTCAATATGCTTATCGCCCTCGGTAGAGGATTGCTTGCCTTGCTGACAGGCACACATTAGTACAAGTCCTGCCAACAGGAACAAATGGAAAAATCGTTTCATTCAGTGAAATTTTGTTTGTCTTTTTAGGATTTTCCTAAAAAACGTATCAAACATGCAATTTATTGTATTATATAACAAAAAAACTCACACGAGGACATTCGGGGACAGATTATAGACAACAGTCAATGGACAGTTTTTAACGAACTATAATCAACGAACAACAGGCAACAGACAACACGCTACTGTCCTTATCAATAGTCTCTGTTGTCCGTTGTCTGTTATCAGATGCGTTTGAAGAACTTACTTCAGTTCAACCTTGGTGTTGGGAACAACTGCACCACCACCTACTCCACAGTCAAACTGACCGAGGCAAGCACCGCTGGTACCGTCGTACATTACTACATAACCAGCAGCCTTGTAGTCGGCACTGGTAGAACCAGCCTTCAACTGGTAAGAAGTGATGAACACAATGTTCTTAACGGGGTCAACCGACACCATGTTGGGGTATGCAATCTCAGAACCGGTGCAGAAGGTTGAGAGGGTACCGGTCTTCACATCGTAAACCTTGTAGGTAGGAGCATCGCCCTTGTAGGGAGCGTCGATGATGTAGATCTTGTCGTTGCCGGCAGCGATGGTAGAAGCAGCGCAAATCTCCTTCTTGATGCTACCGTCAGCAGCCAACTCATAGAGGTTCTGCTCAATCTGACCACCATTGGCACCACCGTAGTAACCTTTATCCTGAACGAAGATACGACCGTCAACAGCCACGATATCAGTAGGATTGCGGAACTTGTCATTGGTAATGATGGTGCTCTCGCCAGTTGCCACGTTAATCTTGGTAACGCTGGGAGTGCCGTGAGTCTCCTTGCCATAACGACCGTAATCGGTATCGCCAGTGTACAGATAGCCATCGAGGTAGCAGATACCATCGCTATAGTCACCACTCTTGAAGGTCTTGGTGATGCGGTTGCTCAATGTATCGATAGCAAACACGGTGTTGGCATAACTGGTTACATAAACGAAACCATTGCCAGCCACTGCATGACGGCCCTTTACGCCAGCACCATCAACCTCAGTCTTAACGGTAGCAATCTCTTTCAGATTCTCACGGTCAGCAATGAAGACGGTGCTCTCAACAGAACCTACAACGTAAATCTTGCTTCCATAAACAACACAGCCAGGAAGGGTTACACCAAGCGACTTGTTGTTGGCTGCCTGGTACACATTCTGTGTAGCAGTCTTGGTATCATAGTCATAGTAAGTCAACGAACCGTCGATCTTACCGCTCTGGTTACCACTGTTGATAACAAACACACCCTCTGAGGTAGTTACCTCCTTCAACTCAGGAGCCTCATCCTTGTCGTCGCATGATGTCAAAGTCAATGCGGCAAATGCTGCCATAGCAGCAAACGAAATGTACTTTTTCATTGTTTAATTATTTATTAAATATAAAATTAAAGTCTATACCTAACCGTGCATTGCCATGAGCGTCCGGGCATGGGATAATGCCCTACGATTTCATATTGTGTGTCAAGAAGGTTCTTAACATCGAAACGCACATGAAAATAGTTTCCTTTAATATTGAAGTTACGATACAAAGTCAGTCCCACATTCTGATATCCCGGAAGCATGGTACCCTTGTAATGCTCGTTGTTGGGCCAGCGACTTGTTACGGCAACAGCATTGGCAGAAAGGTTCACCCAGGGATTCTCCCAAGCCAATGACAGACTGCCCGACTGCTCTGGCGTATAGGCAACCTGAAGATTGTAGTAAGGCGATGCGGGACCGTCGGTTCTGTCAACCACCTTCTGGAAGGTATAGTTGCCCGACATGATGAGTTGATGCTCCGCATTTAATTGCTGACGGCAAGTCAGCGTGGCATCCAAACCACGGGAATGCACACTACCCAGGTTCACGTTAGTCCACATAAACATATCGTAGGGGATGGCAACAATCTTGTCCTTCACCTCGTTGACATAACCATCGAGCGTAACACCGAAACTCGAGCCACTGCCATAGGCATGGTTCCACGTCACTCCGAAATTAACCTGATTGGTTCGCTCGGGCTTGAGGTCTGTACTGCCATAATGCTGGTAGTATGACTCGTTGAAAGTAGGTGTACGGAAGATGTCTTTATATGAAACACGCAAGTACAAGTCTTCCTTTTTCAAAAGTCTGTAATTCACAGAGAACGAAGGTGATAAATGATCAATATCCCGTGCACTCTCTCCTTGTACTGTCTTGTCACGATAAAGCGACTCCAACAATCGTCCCACAACCATAAAGCGACCCGCAACATACTTCACCGCTACCGTTTGCAACAAGGTATTTCTGCGAGGAGAGCGATAGGTAGACACATCACCTCCCGACAGGTTGTTGAAGGCATAGTCGATGGCATAACTCATCGACAAATGAGGATTAAGCGTGTACAACAGACTGGCTGACGAGTAATACTCACGTTGCCAATACTGATGGTCCTTCACGCCATGTGGATAAGCAGGATCCTTATAGTCGGTCATCAGATAATTGAATTTACCGACATAAGACAACTTCAGTTTTGAACTGAATGTTGCATTCCAGGTAAACTGTCCGAATGCATTCTGGTCATGCATGTGTTGCCTGCTGTCATTGACATAATAGTGCACCATTCCGGGCAACTGACGAGAATTGTCATAGAAGTAGGTCTTGAGCATCAGGGTGTGTTGCAATGACGGACGATACACCATACTCAGTTCGCCATGCCCTGAGTTCATCCTTGAATTCTGACGACGCGCACTCACCTTCTGATTCACGTTGTCAATGGTATAGGGATAGTCATTGTCGGCATGAACGAAGTCACCAACGATGCCAATGCCAAACCTTTCTGTAAAGTTTTTATCAAATCGAAGATGCGGATTGAGATAATTCCACGAACCGGCACGCATCTGCACGGTTACACGAGGCGAAAGGTCCTCAGAGGGCACTCGCATCGTGTTGACATAGAGCGAGGCTGCCAAAGCAGAATTACGGGCTGGTTGGAAGATGTCATCGTTGTCGCCCACCACCAACGAGAGGTCTGACACATTATCCAACGAGTAACGCGACATATCGATGCTACCCGACTGGTTGTTGCTCAACGACACACCATCATAGATCACCGAGGTGTGCTTGCTTCCGAAACCACGCACGCTGACGGTCTTCAAGCCACCTGCCCCACCGTAGTCGCGCAGGGTAATGCCAGGCAACTTGCTCAGGGCACTGCTCATGTCAGTCACACCCAAACGGTCCAGACTGCCTTGCGTAAGCGAATAGGTAGGTGCCGTACTGCGATAATCCTTGGTCTGAGCGCCGAATACGACGACCTCGCCCAGCGTGTCACTCTTCGCGCTGGAATCATCCTGTTGTGCATGCAAAGGCGCAACAGTCGTCATCGTCATCAATATGACGAAGTTCAATCGTAACGTATTCTTGCTCAATTTATTAAATTATTACGCCTCATATCCTGGGGGCAGATTAATAATTTTTGGTATTGGCAGGTATTCTGACTCACCGACGAGACATGACCGCCTTCCCGACCTTGATGTCAGTGGCGTCGTGGCCATGCTCACAATGCGGTTCACAGCTGCAGGAACAGTTCAGGCTTCTTACCTGATTCCCTTGCACGATGGATGAGGAACAGACATTCCAACAACCAACGTTTCCAAAAACCGGGTGCAAAATTACAATTTTCCATGGAAATAAGCAAGCAAAAACCATATTTATCAACAAGCCCTTTCGTGTAATAAAATATAATGAGTATATTTGCACGGAATTTCAAAACAAAAACAACAGAAATAAACAACCATGAAGAGAATTCAACTTTTAGGACTGGGCTTGTTGCTCTCGGCTTCAAGCCTGATGGCTCAGAACACCACGCCATCCACAAACATTCGTAATGCACGTTATCCTCAGATAACAAGCGACCATCGCGGTATCTTCCAACTCCGTGCCCCCGAGGCCAAGGAGGTATTGGTTGATATCTGTGGCAAGAAGTATCCCATGACCCGCGATGACAAGGGCGTGTGGAGCGTTACTACCGACCCCTTGATGTCGGGCATCAACTATTATTTCATGTACGTTGACGGCGTTCAGGTCAGCGACCCCGCCAGCGAGACCTTCTACGGTTGCAGTCGTATGTCAAGTTGCCTTGAAGTGCCTTATGCTGATGGCGACGTGCGCTTCGAGATGGCAGACGTGCCTCACGGTGAGACAACGATGCGCCGTTACTATTCCAAGACCGAGGGTGCATGGCGCCGTATGTTCATCTACCTGCCTGCTTCATACCAGAAGGATGCGAAGAAGAGTTACCCCGTGCTCTACATCCAGCATGGCGGTGGTGAGGACGAGCGCGGATGGGCGTTGCAGGGCCGCACCGACATCATCCTCGACAACCTCATCGCACAAGGCAAGGCAAAGGATATGATTGTGGTCATGCCCGACGGCAACTGCAAGGACTTCATCAAGGAACTCACCGAAGAGGTAATCCCCGTGGTGGAGAGTACCTATCGTGTGAAGAAGGATGCAGCCAATCGTGCCATGGCAGGTCTGTCAATGGGTGGCATTCAGACCCTCAACATCGCAGTAGAGAAACCCGAACTCTTCCAGTATATCGGTGTGTTCAGTTCTGGTTGGTTTGCCAATGGCAACAACCGTATGGGAGGCAGTAATCAGGTTGACCCCTACAAGAAACTTGCCGACCGCAAGGACTTCTATAACAAGCAGTTCAAGGAGTTCTACCTCACCATGGGTGACGAGCAGGACATTGCCTACAACAACTGCAAGGTTATGCGCCAGCGCTTCGACGAGATTGGCATCAAGTACAAGTATTTCAGCACCCCCGGTGGTCACACATGGCCCGTTTGGCGCGAAAGTCTGTACCAGTTTGCCCAGTTGCTGTGGAAGTAAAAGACCGTAGTCTTTTTACTTATTCCCAATCGTCACCTGGGTGGCTCCGTATCCGTACTCGCGGAACGAGGCATCCTGCCAGGTGCATTGCTTGTAGCGGTATTTCAGTTCCTGCAAGAGGTTACGGCGCAACACGCCATCACCCTTGCCGTGGATGAAGACAATCTTCTTGCCCGTGTGCTTGATGTTCTCGTCCATAACCCTACGGAACTCCTTCATCTGGTAAAGCAGGATGTCGGCATTGCTCATGCCGGTTGCCGTGTCGAGCAGTTTGTCAATATGCAAATCCACTTCAAGGATATTGTTCTTTTTCGTAGTAGCCACAGGTTCAGCCTGTGGCTTTTGCGTCTTCTGGGGAGCCACGCTCTGCATGGCAGTTTGCAGTTTCTCTGCATCCACGAAGAGGGCACGCACCGACTTGTCATCGCGCACTACGGGCACCTCCCATGTCGGCGTGTCAAAGTGCTGTGACTTCTGGAACGAGTGCAGTTTGTAGAACTTGGTGCAGTCCAGTTTGATTTCCGTGGTAAGGGCAGGCTTCAAGGTATATGACTTATCCTCTTTCCACGCCATGGTTTGAATGCACACATACTCCAAGTCGTTGATGTCCTCGCGCTCTATCGTTTCCACATAAACCTTGCTATTGGGAGCCACTACCCCATTATAGCGCAAGCGCCAGTTCTCGCCCTCGGCATGCATGTAGAGCACTTGCACGTAGTAGTTGCTCTCGTTCACGAAATAGGTCTTGATGTCGCTCGTCGATACACGCTTCACATCGGTGGGCACAAAGCATAGCGTTAGGTTCTGCACGTCGGCACCCTTGCGCTCCAACGGAGTCGCCTTGAAGGTGATGGGTCGCTCGCTGGGATCCCAGTCCTCCTCATCTTCATCCTCTTCAAAGTCACCGCTCAACTGTGCCTTGAGCGAGGTAGGACCTTGCTTCTCCTCGCCAACAAACTCACCTACCTCATCGTCCCAGTTGCTGGCCACCTTCGTACCACCACCCTTTCCTTTCTTCTCCACCTTGGGCATGTTATAGTTGTCGGTATCAATCACCACCACCTTGTCGATGGGCATGGGAATGTCGAAACCATCCTCATCCTCCACCAGCACGGTATGCTTACCCTGGAATCCACTTACCACACCGCCTCCCACTTCGTTGAGGAAGCGCACTTTATCGCCTATCTTCATAAAATATTCGTTTTTTTCCATGCAAAGGTACACAAAAACGCATTCTTGGCAAACTATTTCACCTAATTTATATGTATATGTCGGACAAAAATACTATCTTTGCGAAAAGATACGAGAATGAAGAAGAAAAGAAAGAGTCTCACACTCGAGAGTATAAAAGCCATGAAACGAGGCAGTCGCGAGGCCGAAATGGAAATGCTCGGACCCGGCTTTCACAGTCATGACCACGCCCACAAGTCCAAGAAACTGTACACCAGAAAAGGACGCGGGAAGTGGAAAATGTGAGTCCCCATCGCTTCGCGAAGTGAAAACGAAAAGTGAGAGAGAGAGAGAGGCCCCCTCTAATCCCCCCAAAGGGGGAGGAATCTGAAGCAGGGGTGCTTCGCGAAGTGAAAACGAAAAGTGAAAAGCGAAAAGTTCTTTATTATGAGTTTCCATAAGATAAAACTAACGTCCGTTAACTCCTGCTAACTCCCGTTAACTCCTGTTTACTTCCGTTAGTCCTTTGTGTGACGTGTGACAAGTGTGACAAGTGTGACAGAATACCTATTTACCAAGAAATCGTTTTTGACCGTTTTTGACCGTTTTTGGTTCCATTCTCCACTCTAAACTCTCTCAACTGACTATAAACTTTCTAAAAACTGACTATAAACTCTTGAAATCATGGAAGAAAAAACAACACCCAAGGAAGAACGTACCTATCGTTGCAATGACTGTGGCAATACCATCTATCGCCACGAAGTGTTCTGCTCAAAATGCGGAAAGACACTCGACAGATACGACTTTGAAGAAAAATAAACGAATTACTATTATGAAAAAATTTTATGTACTTGCCATGGCAGTCATGGCCAGTTTAAACATGCAAGCGCAGGACATCAAACTGCCCTCGCCCAACGTGAAGCGCAGTACCATGAGTGTGATGGAAGCGCTCAACACCCGTCACTCCGTCCGTGAGTACAGCAACAAGGAACTCAGTAACCAGGAAATCAGCGACCTCTGCTGGGCCGCCTGTGGCATGACACGCGACAAGGATCACCGCACGGCACCTACCGCCATGAACAAGAAGGAGATACGCCTCTACGTCTTCACCAAGAAGGGCGTCTACGAATACATGCCTGTTGAGAACACCCTCGTGGAGTGTGCCAAGGGCGACCACCGCGACAAGGTGGCTGGCGGTCAGACGTTTGTCAACGACGCTCCCGTCAGTCTGCTCATGGTTGTCGACTTCCAGCGCTTCGGTTCTACCGGCGAGCATGCCCAGGCCATGTGCATGGTAGATGCCGGCATCGTATGCCAGAACATCAACCTCTACTGCCAGTCTGCCGGATTGGCCACCGTACCCCGTGGCACCATGGATGCCAAGGCGCTGAGTGAGTTGCTGAAACTCAACAACGACCAGAAACCCGTGATGAACAATCCCGTTGGCTATCCCAAATAATCCAACCGTAAAAGAATATGATACCAGAGTTTGCCATAGTCGATGCCAACACCCTGTCAGCGATGGGGTTAAAGCGCTTGCTTGACGATATTATGCCCATGGCCGAGATCAGCGTATTCTCGTCATTCGAGGCACTTGTCATCAGTCAGCCCGAGCGTTTCATCCATTACTTCGTTGCCTCGGGCATCTTCTTCGAGCACGCTCAGTATTTCATCGAACAGCCCCGCCGTAGCATCGTCCTGGTGCGCGGCGAGGCATACCCTCACATTGCAGGACTGTTCACCCTCAATGTTTGTCAGGATGAGAAGTCGCTCATCAAGTCGCTCATCCGTCTGCAACAACGCGGTCGTGAAGCACGCAAGAACAATCCCGTACCCGAGATGCGTCCCACCGAGATGCCCGCCAGTCCGCTCTCCGTACGCGAGATCGAGGTGGCCGTCCTGTTGGCAAAAGGCCATATCAACAAGGAGGTGGCCGACATGCTCAACATCAGTCTCAACACCGTCATCTCGCATCGCAAGAACATCATGGAAAAACTAAAAGCCCACTCGCTGGCCGACATCATCATACATGTCGTCATGAGTGGACTTGTCAGTCTGGAAGAACTGTGATTTTTCTTCTTTAACTCCTTAACTTCCAAGCGACAAAGTCGCTTACAGTTTAACTTTCACGTCAACACCTACTTGCAGAGGTTTGCCGTGCTGTTCGTATCCGCGTCCTACGCTTTCAAAGTAGAACGTGTTATAGCGTGTGTCGGTGAGGTTCTTGCCCCACAAGGTAAGGGTGACGCGCTTCATGCCCAGCGACAGACGGGCACCCAGCAACGAGTAGAATTGCTGACACGCATTGTTCGCCTCCGTCCAGTATATCTTGCCCGCACCGTTGTAGTCGGCACCCAGCGTCACGTTGTCCAACCACGACTGGCACTGGCCACGCATCATCCAAGTGTACGAGGCATCCATACTCAGCGTGTGCTGTGGCACGTAAGGCACGTAGTTGCCCGAGTAGTCATTGCCCTTCGCATTCATGCCACCCTCGCTCCATTCCGTGAACTTGGCATGCGTATATCCGTAACTGCCGGTCATGCGGAACTTGCTGTTGGGCGTGTAGGTCAGCGATGCCTCGGCACCGTAACTCTCGCTCTTACCCGCATTCGCCATCACACGTCCCATACCCGACTCGGTGAAGCGTGAGATCTGCTGGTCGCGAGTGTGCATATAGAAGATGGCCGCGTCAGCCTTCAACAGTCCCTTGCAGAAGTTCTGGTGCGTTCCCACCTCGTAACTCCACGTGTACTCGGGTTTGTAGGCGATGTTCTCGATGTCAGGATCATCAAACGTAGGCATATTGTCGGCCATGGTCTGTGTCACGCTACCAATCACCGTGGCGGGCATACCCATCGCCACAAAACCTTGCAGATAGTCAGCCACACCCTCCTTGATGCCACGCATCATCTCGCCTCGCAGACTGTTCTGCAAGATGTCGCTCACCATCTGAATGTTGTAGCCACCGCTACGCATTCCCTTGCCCAACGAGAAGTACACGTTGCCACCATTGCTCATGTCGTACTTCAACGACAACTTGGGCATCACGTTCACATAGTCGCGCTTCAGGTTACCAGCCACATGGAAGTTCTTCACCATCAGGTCTTGCAGGTTGACGTTCATCATGGCCACCCTGGGGTTCAGCATACTGAAACCGTATGCCATCTCGGGTTGGCTGGTCATGTCCAGACTGTTATGCTCGTAGTCCAGACGCAGTCCCACGCAAGCCGACAGGCGGTCGGTGAGGTGTAGCGTGCTCTGGTGGAAAAGCGCCACATTCGTGGTGGGAGTGTCAAAATCACCTCCCAGTGCCAGGTTGTCGCTACGCAGGTTCACAGCCATCTGAGTAAATCCCATCTTGCTCAGACTCGGTATCTTCGACACGTCGGGCATATTCTCGTTGATGAGTCCCTCCAACCATGTCATACCGTCCTGATAGAAGGTCACGGGAGCCTCGGTGCGCAACATCTGGCGCATGGCGTTCACACCCGTCACCCACTCCCAGCGGCTCTTCTTCGTACTTCTGAAGATGACCTCCTCGTTGAGTGTGTGTATCTTCTGACGCTGTTCCAGCGTGTAGATATCCTTGGCGATGAAGTCCTGGTCCATCAACATGCGGTCCTTCAGGAACTGGTAACCGCTTACGGCAGTCACCTCCCATCCCTTGCCTTTGTAGTCCACCTTCCAACTGGCATTCAGCATGCCTCTGCGGTAGCGTCCGTCGTGGTTGGCGGTAATCTTGCCCACCAAGTCGGCATAGGGTTCGGCACCCTCTACCTGTCCCGTGTAGAAGTAGGGATAGGCGTATTCGTCCGAGTACTCATAACTCACGTTGGCATCGTGCTTCCACTTGAAGCCGTTCCACATCGCGCGCACCCTTCCGCCACCCGACTCCATGCCGTCGGCCTTCCTGCCCGTCAGGTCGTTCCTGAAGAAACCGTCGCCACCCTCGTAGTGACCGCTCACGCTGAGCGCCAGCAGGTCGCTTACCTCCTTGTTGTAGGTCAGCGACACGTTACGGTGATCGTCGCCCGTGGCATAGCCTGCCTTCATCACCAGCGTGGGAGCATAGAAGGGGTTCGAGGTCACCACGTTCACGATGCCACCCATCGCATTGCGCCCGAACACCGTTCCCTGCGGACCGCGCAACACATGCACGCGCTCCACGTCCTCCATGCCGAAGTCAAAGCCCGACTTATCCACATAAGGCACACCGTCAACATAGAGTCCCACGGCAGGCGTATTGATGCGCGAACCGATACCTCTTATATATATAGCGCTGGTCATCCTACTGCCATAGTCGGGCATATAGAAATTGGGCACCATCGATGAGATGCCTTTCAGCGAGTTCACATGCTTTGCCTCCATCTGCGATGCCGTGATGGTGCTCGCCGACGAAGCCGTTTTACGTACGTCCTGTGGCATTTTGGGCATCAACACACTAATGCCCTTCATGACTTCCTCAAAGTGCACCGTAGTGTCAACCTCCATCTCTTCTACCTTATCTGCCTCATTCACAGCGCCCATGGCCATGATGGCAGATGCAATAATACCTATCATGTCTTGTGTAATATTTTTTTAGCGTGCAAAGGTACGCTTTTTCTTACACGCTCACAATCCCCATTTATAAGGATTTTAGGATAAAAGACCTGCTTGATGCCAAAAAGACAAACTATTTCCTCCAAACTATATAGTTTTCGCTCTTCATGGGGACCTCGGTATATGGCATTCCCTTTTCAATTACCTTGCCCTGCTCCTCGTCCCAGTAGAACAGGAGGGCATCGCCACCCACCAAGGCAAGTGCCTCGGTGCATTTCATGTCCAGCAAGGCCTGCGAGAAGTCGTGGTACGACTCACGGTCGTTGCACTCGACGATGCATATCTGCTCATCCTTGATGCACAAGGCACGACGGATAGCCTTGCCCTTGACGGGAACTTCGATGACCTGACTGTTGCAGACAAGCGAGTAATGACGGAAAAAGTCTCCGTTCTGCTCAATGGCGCTCTCCAGTTCCGACGTCTCGCGAGCATAGCCAATGGTGATGTTGTGTTTGATAATGGAGCAGAAACCAAGTTTCGAGTGACCCTTCGAGAGCAGTTCGCCATGAAGTACGAAAGCGCCGGCAGGAACGTCAATGTCGCCTCTGATGTCGGCGGCCTGCGCAGCAAAAAGCAAGGTCTTGTCGTTCGTCGTAGGGCGCTGGGTAGAGAGTCCCACCCATCCGCCATTGCATGTATATATATGAAGAGGTATATCGTTGACCGTGGTATCCTGATGCATGACGCACGGCTTCACGTCGCTCTGCCCTGCCGTCCTGCCGTCCACGATGGGTTCTACGTAGCAACTGTCCTTACCTGGTTGGGGAACGGCATTCTTGACGGGATCCTGTGGCACCATGCCGTCGTTTTCCGTGGAGCCCCCCTTGGGTATGGCGAAGAACACGATCACGCCCAACAGCAACAAGACAAGGATCCATACGACGATGCCACGTGACTTGTGCCCCTCGTTCGTCTCCGTATCCTCAGTCTTCGCGAGGCAGTAATTATGTCCGACATCACGCTTCATACAAGCCCTAACCTGGTCTTGCCGTTCAGTCTTCTTCCTCACGTTCTCGCGCAGCACATCCTCCATGTCATCAGCCGAGAATGGAGTGCTTGTACCGACAATTCGGATCTGACTGTCAGTGATGTCCTCTTCTACATCAAAAGGTTTCTTCTTCATAACATTAACAACAGTATCGCCTTCAATCCTCTTCCTCCTTGCCGTCGGTCTGTGTCGGCTCGATGTTTCTTTCCACAAACATCTTCAGCGCCTTCAACGCCTCAGGGGGCAGATGGTCCAAGCGTAGTTTTGAACCAGAAAACGAGCGCATCACGATGCGTCGTTCTGGGATATTGATATTGTATATGTATTCCAGGTTTATCATGGCACTACGACCAATACGCACAAAGTTTCCCTTGTACGCACCAAGCTGGTCGTTGCAGAGTTCTTCCATGTGCTTCAGTTTGCAGGGAAGCAACTCACGAGTGCCATCCGTCAGGATGACGGTACAATAATTGCCATCAGCCAGCATAGCCGCTATCTCAAGGGCAGAGAAGCGGTACAACTCCGTGGAGTTTCTTACTATGAGTTCATGCTGCATGGCCTATACTTATGTTTATCAATTTCTCGAGGGCAAAGATAATTCTTTTTTGCGAAAGTAAGGCTAAAATCACAAACAGAATGTATGAAAACTGGGCACACTTGTACCAATATGAGCAATCCGTACATTCAGGACGGGGTTTCATACATCGCAAATCAAAAAGATTGCATGATTTCATCTGCTTGCTTACCTTTGTAACAGCAAAAGGAAGAAAACCACATCGCAGAGCAGAATTGCCCGATGCTTCGCCGAAAGGAGAAGAACTTCCGCAATTAGGCAAGTCATAACTTGCGAAACTTAAATTAAAAAAAAGACTTATGGAAAAGAAAAACAACATCGTCTCTGCAGCCATTTTGGCTGCAGGTTTGTCACTTAGCGGTTATTTCATCTACAACGGCATCGGCAAGTATTCCGAAAAGGACCGTTGCGTCACCGTGAAGGGACTCTCCGAACGCGAGGTACTGGCCAACCGTGTCACGTGGCATATACAGATTATTATCGAGGGCAACAATGTCAACGCCTTGCTCAGCGAAGTCACGGCAAAGACCGACACCCTCATGGCCTATTTGAAGGAGAATGGCATCAAAGAGAAGGAACTGTCCGTCTCATCGCCCTACATCGACGACCGCATTTACAACAAGGAACTCATGAAGAAACACAAGCCTCGCTACGAGGCGTCGGTCAGCATCACCGTCAACACGAACAAGGTCGAGGAGGTGGTCTCCTTGCGAAAAAGGAGATCTGAATTGCTGAAACGTGGCGTATGCATCACCAGCGATGACAGTTACAGCATCCAGTTTGAGTATGAGGACCTGACCAGTCTGAAACCCGAGATGGTTGAGGAAGCCACCAAGGATGCCCGTGCCGTTGCCCTGAAGTTCGTCAAGGATGCCGGTTGCGAACTGGGTAGCATCCGCGATGCCTCACAAGGTCTGTTCACCATCGACGAAAAGTTCTACCGTCCCGAATACAAACAAATCCGAGTCGTCACCAACGTCTCGTACTATCTGAAATAGGGAGAGAAGCCCCCTCCATCTCCCCCCCAAAAACTTTTGACTTGTTTCAAAATGTAGGGGAGGGTTCAGTTCCTCGGAAGGCGAAGCGGTATTTCTTGTATTTTACTTTTGAGTAGGTGTGCCCCATAAGGGTGTGCGAAGCACCACCTATTCAAAAGTGTATTGATGGTATTTGTCTAAACCACACACAAACTGATTCGTTAGATTCGATTCATTGACTACGTCGAGCAAAACCTTCGCGTTTAAGAAAAAAGTCTTTGCGTCCTTATAATCTTTGCGTCAAGATGATGCTTTCAGTATGAAAGCGTTGGCAATGGGTGATAGGCCGAAGAAAGCATGCTTTCGGAAGGACTATCAACCTTTGTCAACAAGTTCGAAGAACATCATCTCTTTGCGAGAAACAACGTCACATCGTTTTTGACCGTTTTTGACCGTTTTTGGTTGGATTAAACCTTCTCGTCCGAAACATCCCCACGAGAGGAAATCCATTTTGAAAATCAACCCAAAAATATTATAATGCCTTTGAAAAGGGGTCGGTCGCAGGCTCCCTCAAAATCACAATGAAAATCAAACGGAAAATCCATAAGACTAATATATCTGTCTTCTTCAATTCGTTTTTGACCGTTTTTGACCGTTTTTGGTTCCTTTCCCCACTCTAAACTATGAACTATGAACTATGAACTATGAACTATGAACTATGCGCTATGCGCTCATCGGGCAT
>JAZUKS010000038.1:0-2396 GCA_045643405.1 Bacteroidaceae bacterium
CCTATCATCCAGGCAAACGGATTGTACCACTGCAGGGCCTGGCAAAACATCAGCAACAGCATGTCCCACGAATGATGGGCACGGATGTGGCCTGTTTCGTGAAGCACAATCTCACGACGGCCGTCGTTCCAGTCCTCCTCGCTGATGAAGATGGTCTTCATCCAGCTATAGGGGGTGAAACCGCCCTTGCGGCAACAAACGCGTATGCCATCCTCCTGACGCTTGGTCCAAAGGTTCTTGTAGCGCATCATATAGGATAGGATGCCCAATTGCAGACAGCGTATCACCACCGAGACGGCCATGCCCACAAAGAAGACGATGGCCAGGACGGTAAACCACGAAAGCGAGGTGCTGTCCTCTGCCAACTGATAGGACACGGTGATCCCATCGTCGGCCACCCTTACCGGTATGCCTACCTCTATCATCTGCTGATGGGTTGCCTGCACAATGGGATTGCGGTCCAGGCTCATCCAACTGACATTGCACAGTGGGAGCAGAAGGCTGAATGCGGTGATGCAGAGCAGGACGATACGGTTCAGACGGAAGAATCGTTCCTTCTGTAGCATCAGCGTATAGGGCACATAGAGCAGGGTGAGTGTCAACGCGGACTTGAGCGAATATATCAGTAGTTGGGAAATCATGGTCCAGTATAATTATGAATTATGACTGCTTTAGCTTGATGAGGCAAATGTCGAACTAATTATGAATTATGAATTAACTCAATGAGTTCCTCCAATTCTTCCTTGCTGATCTCTTCCTCCTTGACGAGATGACGCACGAAGTCCATGTGCGACCCGTTGAAGAAGCGGCCCAGGAAGCTCTTTTGCTCACGCTTCTCGTAGTCCCACTTGCTGATGGCGGACTGATAGCGGAACAACCTTCCGCCTATTGCCTCATGACGGATAAAACCCTCTTCTTCCAATCGGCGGATAAATGTGCTCACAGTGTTGAAGTGCGTACGGGGTTCGGGCAACAGGTCATATAGCTCGCGCATCATAAGTCCTTCTGGTTTTTTCCAAAGAATCTCCATCAACTCCATCTCCTTGTCAGTAAGTTCCTTCATTGCCTTATAAAAATTACAATATTTAGTTTAACCACCGGCAAAGTAACTACTTTTTGTAATTTCGGTCAAATCTTCTTGCAAAAAAATGCAACTACACACTGTAATTTAACATTCATTATTAGTTTTCCCCCTTGCGAAAAACTATATATCGTCGTTTTACCCTGTAACTATTGCTTTGAAAGGTTTTGGCAAAACAAAAGCACCTCACGGGAGGGTGAGGTGCTGGGAGTATAGGGGACTGTGTTCAGTCTTCTGCAACCTCCGTCGCCGCCTCTACCGCAAACTGACTGGCCAGGATGGCAGCGGCACAGACCTGGACGAGCTGGTGAATGGCCTGTGCAGATAGACACAAAAAAAGCATCCCAGTGAGGGGATGCTGTATGGGGGGAGATGGCTGTTGCCGATATGTTTCAAGATACTTCCCAATTATCTCTTGAACTTGACAATACAGTCTATGCACACAGGCTTTTGTGTAAGTTCTTCGACAAAGACGTTTGCAGGATGCATGTCTTCCAGAACAAGACGGTCGGAGATGTAGTTGACTTCTGTACTGTCACCATTATCTGTAAATCCTTTTGCAGAAACCATTGCGTCGATTTCCTTTTTCGTGGCAAGTCGCAAACAACCGATGTAGGGCTGGGTGAGAATGATTCGGAATAGTCCGTCTGTATCACGGGTAAAACCGATGACTCGCATGATAGTCTCTGGAAACAGATAGTTGTGAAGGGCGATGGCCTCAAGTGCTCTACCGAGGGTTGCATAGATGGAGGTGCGTAGTTTCGTGACGGCAGTATCTCCTGTGTTATAAAACACTTTTGCTTCAGCCCCTTGAGCAATCATGGAACCATAGTTTTCTGTAAGCCACCTCTCTGCCTCAGGTATCCATACACCTTTGGCTTCTGCCCACTTTTGCAGTTGAATTTCTTGTTCCTGGTCTATTTCCCAGTTTGTTGGCGTACCTTGAACCTGATTCGAGAAACGGCTGCGCTCGGCAGAGAACAAATCTATTTGACTTTGCTCTCGCTTGCACGTTCCTTGGCTGCCTGAAGCATGGCAACCTGCTGCAAGGCCTTCTCGCGTGTAGTTACATACGGTGAGCGCCCCAATGAGGAGCGGACCAGCCGAGCAGACTCCTGCATGCTCTGGTTGATTAAATTGAGGAAAGTCTCTTGACCCATTTTCTATTTCGTTAACAAACTTATCTATCTGCTGTATGACCTCCGTAGAGAACCCATTGGCATTGATTGAAAGAAGTAAATCATCCATCTGATCTCGTCCTTGCTTTTCAACGGCAAAGATAAAACTATTCCCTGAACCGGCAAAACATAATCTC
>JAZUKS010000039.1:0-2733 GCA_045643405.1 Bacteroidaceae bacterium
GACTTACCCGCACCGTTGGCACCAATCACACCGTAGATGTTGCCATTGGTAAACTTCATATTAACGTCCTTGTACAGGACACGCTTGCCAAACTGGATGGCAAGATCAGAGATTGTAATCATAATGTAATCTTTATTTTGCTGCAAAGGTACGAAAAAATATTTATTCCACCCTCCCCTTCACGCATAAATCTTGCATATTAAATAATAAATAAGGTGGGCAGGTGCCCAAGCAAGCCCCATTTTACAGAGCTCTGGCGAGGCAAGGCAAAAGCATCACATTGCAAAACCAACATTGCAACACCCCTATGATGCGAAATAAATTGACACCAGGAGTAAAAAAAAAGTGACACAAATCATCAAATTTGTTAAAAAAACAAACAAAAGCATTTTCAATAAAAAATAAATTCGTACATTTGCACTTGAAAAGAAATGTAAGAAAGGCTTTGGCATCACGCCAACGCCCGATTGTACAAAGATACAACTCACTTTTTATTATTAACAAATAAAACTTTTTTTACACAATGGTAAAAGTAGCTATTAATGGTTTCGGTCGTATCGGCCGTCTCGCATTCCGTCAGATGTTTGAGGCTGAGGGTTATGAAGTTGTTGCAATCAACGACCTTACTTCTCCAAAGATGCTCGCTCACCTTCTCAAGTACGATACTGCTCAGGGTGGTTTCGCAGGCAAGTTCGGTGAGGGCAAGCACACTGTAGAAGCAGGTGAGGACAACATCGTTGTTGACGGCAAGAAGATCACTATCTACGCTAAGCCAAACGCAGCTGAGCTCCCATGGGGTGAGATCGGTGTTGACGTAGTTCTCGAGTGTACTGGTTTCTACACTTCAAAGGAGAAGGCTTCTGCTCACATCGCAGCAGGTGCTAAGAAGGTAGTTATCTCTGCTCCTGCAGGTAACGATCTCCCAACTATCGTTTACAACGTTAACCACAACGTACTTACTCCAGCTGACACAGTTATCTCTGCAGCTTCTTGTACTACTAACTGTCTCGCTCCAATGGCTAAGGCACTCAACGACTATGCACCAATCGCTTCTGGTATCATGTCTACAATCCACGCTTACACAGGCGACCAGATGATCCTCGACGGTCCACAGCGTAAGGGCGACCTCCGCCGTTCACGTGCTGGTGCTCAGAACATCGTTCCTAACTCAACAGGTGCTGCTAAGGCTATCGGTCTCGTAATCCCAGAGCTCAACGGTAAGCTCATCGGTTCTGCACAGCGTATCCCAACTCCAACAGGTTCTACAACTATCCTCGTTGCTGTTGTTAAGGGTAAGGACATCACTAAGGAAGGTATCAACGCTGCTATGAAGGCTGCTCAGACTGAGTCATTCGGTTACACTGAGGACGAGATCGTATCTTCTGACATCATCGGTATGAAGTTCGGTTCACTCTTCGACGCTACTCAGACTATGGTTTCTAAGATCGACGACGATACTTACCAGGTTCAGGTAGTTTCTTGGTATGACAACGAGAACTCTTACACTTCACAGATGGTACGTACTATCAAGTACTTCGCTGAGTGCAAGTAATTCTATCATACAGAACTCAACAAACAAGGCTGACATCCACACCGGATGCCAGCCTTTCTTTTTCCCCTGCCCTGCTTAACCGCAATTGCAGTAGTGCGAACTCTTGCAAGCTACCACGACAAGTAGCAAAACAAGCATGAATAGAAATAAAATAACACGTTGTCTCATATTTTTTTATGTATTTGTACCACAAATGTACAAACTTTTTTTTAACTTTGCACACAAATCACAAAAAAATCATCAACAACTTATAACAAATTACACTATCATGGCAAAATTTATTGACGAATTCAAAGAGTTTGCCCTCAAAGGCAACGTAGTCGACATGGCAGTCGGTGTTATCATCGGTGGTGCATTCGGCAAGATCGTATCATCAGTCGTAGCTGACCTCATCATGCCACTCTTCGCAGCAATGGGCGGCGTAAACGCAAGCGACCTCAAGATCACCCTCAAGGAAGCCGTAATGAACGGCGAGGAAGTAGTAAGCGAAGCTGTAACATGGAACTATGGCGCATTCATCCAGAACGTCATCGACTTCCTCATCATCGCCATCTGCCTCTTCTGCATCATCAAGGGCATCGCAAAGGCATCATCAAAGTTCAAGAAGGAAGAAGAAGCAGCTCCTGCTGAGCCAGAACCAGAACCAGAGCCAACTAAGGAAGAAGTTCTCCTCACAGAGATCCGCGACCTCCTCGCAAAGAAGTAATCCCTACTTCCACATATCACAACCATTAAAAGGCAGCCATCACAGCTGCCTTTTTTCATGTCCACTCAGGTCTTCCCACCCTCGTATCCCCCTTTACCACATACTGCCATATACCTCTAAGTCTTGCCTATCATGAAAAATTGTTTTAGAAAAGCCCTAAAAGTCCACTTTTCCCACTTCATTCAAGCAGAAACAACGCATGATAAGCAGCAAATTTCTGCTATATGTGCCTTAAATAGCCCCAAAATCGCTCTAATCAGCAGGAAATTTCCGTACTATCATCATCAAACAACATATACTATCCTACCGCATAAGATATACTATCTTATTGCATAACATATACTATCTTATTTCGTATAAGACATAGTCTTATCTTGCGAACCTTATTATGCATGCTATTTATGCTTTCTATGTTAAAATCCAAATGATTTGACCATTATTTATAGTTTATGCTGAAATTTTATAATTTTTATCG
>JAZUKS010000040.1:0-26097 GCA_045643405.1 Bacteroidaceae bacterium
CTCAAAAAAAGGCGGATAACGCAAGGGCTCTCTTGTGGGAGAGCTTGTCTCTCGTTTGCGGTTGCAAAGGTACGACAATTTTGCAAACCCACCAAACATTTCGGAAACTTTTTATGAAAAAAATGTGTTTTTTAGCATAAAAACACAATGTGCAAAAAACACACCTTATATATAATATGCGCGCGAAAAGAGGAAAGAAATGGGAAGGGTGGCAAAAACCTCTTGTCTAGTACAAATTGAGGTATTCGTAAGTATTCTGCACCTCTTTCAGGTAGTTTTCGAAGTCTTCGCGGGCAATAACAATTGTTCCACGGCAATCGTTGGGATGGAAACTAAGCGTTTCTGCCTGCTGTAGTACCTCGTCCAAGAAGAGATGGACATGATGCTCCTCGTCATTGATGAGTCCGAAAGGTGAGACGGAACCTGGTTCAAGTCCCAAAAAGCGCATCATACGTTCGGGCGAAGCAAATGACAGCTTACCGGGAGCCGGTTCTCCACGCTGCGCCAAGGCTTCCTTCAGACGATGCTCCAGATCATGGATGGCTAAATCATGGTCACAATGAAAGCACACAAGGTAGTGACGATTACCCTTGTGGTTACGCAAGAAGATATTCTTGCAATGAATACTACCATCGTCATGCCACCACAGTTTAGCTTCCTCAATGGTCTTGCCTTCGGGGTGAGTGTACATCTGGAAAGGAATGTGGTGGGCGTTCAGATAGTCTAAAACGCGCTGAGCACGTTCGCCTAGAATAATTTGATCCATAATAAATAAAGAAAAAAAAGACCTCCTCTGCCCTACGGGCATCTCCCCCTCTATGGGGAGAAAGCTGGCGCGATGAGAGGTGAGAGAAGGTGAAGGATGGAAGGGTGAGAGGGGGGGGGTAAAGGATAAAGGGGTGAGAGCGGTTGAGAAGGGAACGAATGCCCAAGGGAAAAACTTGGGAACAGAGACAAGAGAGGGAGGAATAATTAAAGGTTGAGGATTGAGGTTAAAGATGGAGTATTAAACCCTAATCAAAAACCTTCAATCATCAACCTTCAAGCGTTAACAATCAATCACAGACCGTTAATCGTCAATCATCGGCCGTCAATCGTCAACCGTCATTCATCAATATTACTCGCAGATAATCAAGGTAGCACCATTCTTGGGAATGTTGAGTTTGAACTGGCCCTTCTTCACCTTAACCTGTGCTACGCTACCCTCCAAACTTGCATTGTCAGTATAAGCAGTTACCTCTGTTGCATTGGTGGGAAGAGTGATGCTCTTAACCAATGGATCAGGCTGTGCATTGATAGCAGCGACGTACCACTTGCCTGCACTCTGGCGAGCCATGATAAGGTACTTGCCGGGATAGCCATCGATGAACTTCATGTCCTGCCATACTACGGGAACCTTCTTCATGAAGTCAATTGCCCATGCAGGAGCATCGGTGATGTTATTGGGAGCTACGGCGAAGTTCTGAACAGGAGTCTGGAACAACACAGCAGTAGCAAGAGCGTATACATCACTGGTCTTACGTGTAGTACCACGGTCATTACCCTTAGAATAACGCTTGTTGAGAGCAGAACCACCGAAGTCCATGTTACCTACAGCATTACGCAGTACAGGGTGGATGGTACCAGCCAAAGCCTCAATATCGTTGTCATTCTGACCGAATGCCAAGTTCTCGCTGGCACGAACAGCCTCGCAAGAGATGAAGTTGGGATACATACGCTCCCATCCACGCTGCAAGGTACATCCGTGGAAGATAATCATCAAGCCAAAGTCATTGGCATCACTAAGGATGTCCTCATACATCTGCATAGTCTGCTGCTTGTCGCTACCGACGAAGTCAATCTTCAAACCCTTGATGCCAGCCTTCTGCAACCAAGCCATCTCCTTGCGACGGTCAATCTGGCGGTGCATCTTACCACGGGGACCCTGAGGAGCATCGTTCCAGTAACCGTTAGAGTTGTACCACAAGAAGAGACCTACGCCCTTCTTCTGAGCATACTTTGAGAGTTCCTCCATACGCTCATAGCCGATGTTGCTGTCCCAGAGAGCATCGATGAGCAGGTACTCCCAACCCATGTTAGCAGCAAAATCGATGTACTCCTTCTGCTCGGTATAGTTGCAGCTGGCATCCATACGGATAATCCAGCTCCATGCAGAGCGGCCGTACTTATAGTCATATTTAGCTTCGTACTGAGGCTTTACGAGGTCCCACTGGATGGTAGTCTCTGCTATAGGAGCCAAGGTGCGACCCACGGTAATGGTACGCCATGGAGTGTCACCGGGAAGCATGATGCCGGGAGCGGTGCTGCCCACGCCACCAAACTCAGTCTGCTCAGGATAAGCGATGCCGTAGCTGTTGGCACTGGTGCTCTCGATACGGCTGCCACAGTAGTTGCCACCGACGTTGGTCTCGCTCAGCATCACCCAGATATTGGGTTGAGTGCCCATCATGCGGTTGCTTCGGGGAGTCAGTTTGAACAAAGAGGGGAAAGTGAAGCCACGTCCGTGACCATTCTTACCCATAGGAGCATCATATTCGTAGAAAGTCTCGTAACTGGGAGCAGTACGAGCAAAACCCGTCTGAGGAGTCATGGCGGGGCAGATGAAAGTAGTAGTACCCTCGGGGAAGGTATAGCGTGTGCTCTCCTGCTCAACCAGGCAAGCCAGGCGGTCTCCGCCACGACCCTTCAAAGGTTTAACCACATATTTGAAAGCAACGTTGTTGTCATCCACATGCATCACCACGTCAAACGCATCGACAGTGTTGTCACCGCGCTTTACCTTGAAACTGTAGGTAGCCTCGTTGGCTGCGTAACTGATGCTTGCCTTTTTGGTTTGGGGAAGAGAGTAACTGTCGCTAACGGTGACCACGTTACTCATTTTAGTTAAGGTCAGGTCCTTTGTGTAGTCACCGATGCTGGTGCGCAAGCCCAAGGGTGACTTACAGATTACGGTGTCTGCATCGAGTACCACGCTGTAGTTAGCCACTCCGTTCTCACAGCCAACATTGACCTTGAGGTTTCCGCTGGGACTGGCAATTTCCTGTGCCTGCGCTGCAGTACAAGCTCCCATCATAAGGGCAGCAATAAAAAACTTGTTCATTTTTACCTATTATAATTTAGTTAGTTTTAGTTCCTAACGCAAAGGTAATCAAAAAAAAGCGGATATGCAAATCTATAGCGAGAAACTCTTCAAAAACACCTATTAAAGTACAAAAAAGGAGGCTGAACACATGGCTCAGCCTCCCCATATAGAGTTAATTCTGTAATCAGAGATTACTTGATACGAGCACCAACGGTGTTGTACTTCTTACCGTTCTTCACGATAACAATCTTATCGTTCTCGAGGTACTTGCCATCCTTAGAAACAGCCTTAACAGCCTCGATAGCAGTCTCCTCACCCTCAACGGTGAACTCGAACTTGCCACCAGCGTAAACGCCTGAAGTAGTAGAAGAAACGATAACACCCTCGGGAATCTCGAAGTTGTAGTTACCAGCGGGGAGATCCTCAACGCTGTAGCTTACGAGAACCTTGGTAGCATCAGCATCGTCAACGGTCAAGTTAACGGTAGCACCTACCAGAGGAGCATCAGCGTTCAGAGCGATGTTGATACCATCAGCCAACTCAACGCCCTCTGAGAATACGAGCTCACCACCCTTAGCGTCAATCTTCTGAGAAGCGAGTTCAACGGGCTCAGCAGCAGTAGCAGCTACGAACTCCCAAGTGATAGCCTTGATGTCGATAGCGTGAGCCTCGGTAGAGGTATGCTGCAAGTAAAGTGACTTAATCTTCAAGTCGGTAGAGAACTCAGCATACAAACCTGTCTCGTCAACACCCAACTGGGGATATGAAGCATTGCCGTCGATGTCGGTCAAGCACCACTGGAAGGGCAGACCGGTCATGTCAGCGTTTGCATAGATACGCAAGGTCTTGGTACCATCCTGCAAGAACTCTTCGGGAGCAGTCATGTTGACACCAGCCCACTGAGAAGTGATGTTAGCATTACCGCTGGTGATACCTGAAACTGCAATTGAGGGACCCCAACCATCGGGAGTCCATGACAAAGCTACCTGAGACTCGTCGTTCTTAACAACATAAGACTCAGCGATTGTCATGCTGTTGGCAGAACCAGTGTTCTGGATGAAGAAGCCATTCATAATATCGGTAACGTCAGCCTCAAATACAGTCCAACCGGTCTTGTCTGCATCAGTAACATTCCACTGGATCTCACCGTCTGCCTTGGTGTAACCGAAGTTCCAGCTGTTGTTAGCCAAAGGCTCAGCAAACTTGATAACGATCTGCTTGTCATTTGCGGGATCGAAGTCAGCGGGATCAGCCTTCATGCTCTGCCACTGACCAGAGAAGTTGTAGGTCTTCAATGCATCAGCGGGAATTTCCATACCGTTCCAAGAGAGTTCGAACTTAGTACCGAGGATCTTCTCCTCTGCAGGCATCTGATAGAGCTTGAAGTTATCGATAGAAGCCCAGTTACCAGTAGCCTCCTGGATCTTAGCACCCAGAGTTACCTCGCCCTCAGTCTCAACGGTGAAGGCAACAGCGTAAGTACCAGCGATGTTGGTGATAGTAGCCTCAGCCTCACCAGCGAACAACTTGAAGCCTACAGGAGTAACGCTACCGTCACCCTGCTGGAGGAACTGAGCCTCAGCAGTCAAGATGTACTGACCTGCGGGGAGATTAACATTCTGAGACATTACCTCGTCAGCGAGCTTGCCAGGACCGGGAGTCCAGTTCTCAACGAAGATGTTACCAGTAAGCATACCGAAGTTCTTGTTGGTAGCAGTGTGCAAACCAGTTGCAGTCCAACCAGTCAAATCACCAGTCTCGAAGCTACCATTCTGGATAGACTCCTCGAGAGCAACAACGCCCTCAGCAGCAATAGCAGCCTTTACAGCCTCGTCAGCAACAGCCTTGAAGGGAACGAAGTCCTCCAAAGTACCAGCCTCATAAGCAGCCTCGTAAGCAGCCTTAGCCTCAGCGATATCAACACCAAGAGCCTCAGCGTTAGCAGCGAAGATAAGAGCGTAAGCCTGAGCCTGAGCGTAGTTAGCAACAGAGTTCTTAGCAGCGGTCAAAGCCTTGCTCAACTCGTTGATAGCCTCGCTGTAAGCCTCAACACTCTTCTCGGGCTCAACAGCCTGAGCAGCCTCAAGGTCAGCAGCCTCAGTAGCGCCCATCTTACCCTCAACCTTCTCAGCCTTGAGGTCAGCGAGCTTAGCAACATAAGTAGCGAGCTGGAGGTCGAGGATGTTAGCCTCAGTACCATAGTAAGCCAACTCGAAGTTATCCCAGATACACCACAAAGTAGCGTTGTCGTTCTTCACACCGAGGTCGATCTTGCCATCCTCTACCTTTACGAAGATAGGATTGATGGTGTAGTCACCCTTAGTGAATGAAGCAGAAGCCTCAGTCATAGAGTTCTCAGAACCACCCTTAACAGGGAGCAGAGTGCTCTCCTCATTAATATAGAATACGGGCATATTCTCAGCGTCAGCACCATCCTGACGGTAGAAGCCCTGAGCAGTCAAAGCATAGATACCGTTGGGAGCACCCTCGATTACCTGGTGGATGTTGAAGGGAGAGTGGTATGACTCAGCACACATATTCTCATTAGCACCACCATTCAAGTTCTTGTTAGTGCAACCTTCCTCAACAGTCCAAGCACCATCAGTAGCCTGGTTGTAGTTGCTACGGTTGAAGTTAGCAGCCTTGATCAAGAAGGTTGCGTCAACGGGAGCCTCTGCAGTAGCAGTACCCATTACCTCAAGAGCCTCAGCAATACCGAGGAATTGCCATACAGCAGGCTCAGTAGCAACTGAGTTCATTACAGTACCTTCTGCGTTAGCAGCATAGTACTCACCCTCGTTAACATACATACAAATGCCACCATCCAAATACATCAAGGTGAACTCTGCAGCTTCAGCGTCAACGTATGCAGTACCATTGTCCTTAGCACCCAAGAAGTGCTTAGCAGCACCATTGTAGGTGTGGCTATCGAAAGTGTACTTACCATTCTCAAGAGCGGTTACGGTGAACACCAAACCATGCTTAACCAAAGAAGCCTGAGTACCCCATGAGTTACCAGCGCCCAAGAACTTACCAGTCTTAACATTCTTAATCAAATACTCACCTGAAGGAATCTTAGCAGTAGCAGCTACAGAGTATGCCATTGTCATATCCTTGGTGTTAACCCAGTAGCACTTACCCTCAGCGTCAACGAGCTGCAAGCAGTAAGCGGGAATTACAACAGTGTAAGCAGCGCCTTCCTTAACCTCAGCGCCAGCAAACAACTTGATCTCAGAAGCAGCACCCTTTGCATCCTTCTCAGAAGCAACGGTCTCCTCACCAATCTTCAAGTAAGCCTCCTTAGCAAGGAGGGTAAGAGCAGCGTCCTCACCAGCTACAGCAGCAATGTTGTTGCCAGCGAATGAGAGGGTCAAACCAGCCTTTGCAGCACCGGGCATAACAGTACCCTTGAGGTTGCAAGCTGCATCACCCATATTGATAGTCTCCAACAAATCAATTGAGATGTTCTTGAAGTCGTAAGTTACCTCAGTAGCCTTAGTCAAGTCAAGAGCAAATGACTGCCAACCAGCCTTAGCAGCAATGGTGTAATCGAAGGTCTTCCACTCAGTAGTCAATGAAGGATTATCGAAGATACCACCAGCCTTCCATGCACCGGGCTCAGCGTGAGCACCAGTGCTGAGGCTCTGAGCAGCAGAAGCCTTAGCGTCGAACTTCAAACGAACCTTAGCGTCAGAAGTCAAAGCCTCCTTCATTACGAACCAGATCTGAGAATCCCAGTCCTGAGAAACCTTAGCGGGAGTAACAACAGTGATCTCGCCACTTACGTCGCTCCACTTCTCCTTACTCTCTGACTCTGCATCATACACCTTCAGGCGATGAGCATCAGCAGCAAAGTTCTTTACGAATGCCAAAGGCTCAACCTTGTTGGCAGCCTCCTGCTCGTAAACCTCAATCTTGTAAACGCTGTAAGAGCCTACATAGAAGCCCGACTGCATCATCAAGAAACAGCCACCAGCACTAAATTCGCTGGCTACCTCGTACTCGATAGTCTGCTTCTCTGTAGTGAAGGGAAGCGTCTTACCGTTCTTACCATTGTGACCCCAGTCACACAAAGCAAGAGCGATTTCGCCATTACCGTCACCCTGAATGGTGACACACACTTTGTAGATTGTACCCTCTTCGACAGTCATACCATCCAAACCATGATACTGAAGCTCATAGTTCTGGGACTTCTTCTCTGCATTGGTTACAACCATTGCGCCGTTTTCTGTTTTGAAGTCAGCAGCGTTCCAGCCTCTCCATGTTGACTCAGCGTAGTCGATAGACTTCACGAGCTTCCATGTCTGAGCGCTTGCAGCCAATGACGCAAACATCACAGCAAACATGAGAAAAATCTTCTTCATAAGAATGATTTTAAAGTTAAAAATTAAGTTAATTATAAAAAGGTTTTTTGTTTTCTTACTGTTTCAACAAGTGTATAGGTTTCGCACACACGGTAACATCGAGGTTAGATCGAGTTAAGTTAGTATAGACGAAAATCGCGCAAATTTACCTAATTAAAATTAAAAAAGATAACAAAAACCTAAAAAAAACACAAAAATTGCAGAAATAAGGTCAAAATAGCCTCATTTCTGCAACTTTTAAGAATTAAATCGTGTTTTGTCTGCGTAAGTTGCTTCACTTAACCTCGTACGAAACCGTACACTCCTGCAAGAGGGGTGACGAGAGCGTGATACGGACAGTACCCGTGTGCGACAGGTTGCGCACATACGCCAGCAAGCGTCCGTTATGCACACGTTGCTGATTGTCACGATAATTGCCCATATCGGTATTGTCAGAACCCTCCAGTCCCAGCAGACGTGCCGGTCCCTCCACACGGCAGGTGATATTGTTGTCTGCCATACGCACCACGTTGCCGTTATCATCGACAACTTCAACAAGCAGATGGTTGATGCCGAAAGCCGAACCATCAGCCTCGGCTGCCGGCACACCCCGTCCGTTGGCGTTGTCAAATCGGGCACGGATGCTGCACGGACGCAGGTTGGTGTGAATGGTGTAGGTTGCCTCATCCTTGCCATCGTCACTCACACCCACAGCCGTCAGGTCGCCAGCCTCGAAGGGGATATCCCAATACACAATGCCGTTGCGGGCATCTTTTGCCTTTGTCTCGCCCACCGTCTTGCCATTCAGCAACAGTCGCGCCTGAGGCGAGTTCGTGTAGCAAACCACACGCACCGTCTGTCCGTCGTTATAGTTCCACGTGTCGAGAGCCTCGGCAGAGACACCCGCGCCATTCCTGCCACGGCGCCCACCTACTGGATACGTTCCAATGTAGCAAACCGGTTGCTCGCACCACAACGAAGCGCGGAAGTGGCCACGCGGCTTAGCGAAACTGCCAAAATCCAGCAGACCGGTATTCAGACCTCTTGAAGGCCATCGTCCTGATTCGCCCAGGTAGTCGGTACCCGTCCAGATGAACTGTCCGAAGATAAAGTCCTTGTCGCGCACGGCACACCAGGCATCATACCCCACCCCATTCTCCGAACCATAGATGATACGCTTGGGGTAGGTCTTGTGGTCCTCGTCGTAACGGTTCTCCGTATAGTTATAACCCACCACATCCACTGCTTCGGGGTATTCGGTCTGGTTGCTCATCACCACGCCTGCCAGCGCACCCGTCACAGGACGGGAGTCATCGATGCCTCTGACGATGGCCGATAGTCGCTTGGCAATCTTACCGATTCGTTCGGCATGCGGGCGCTTGGGGTCATAACCTCCGAACATGGGTTGGTTGATAGCAGCATTGCCACCATCCAACACAGGATGCGAATAAGGATCATTGGGATAGTCCACCTCATTACCGATGCTCCACATGAAGATGCAAGGGTGGTTACGGTCACGGCGCACCATGTCTGCCACGTCACGGTCTATCCACTCCTCAAAGAAATCGAAGGTACCATCGTAGCTGGGCGTACCCACGTTCCAGCCCTCCACCCATTTGCGTTTGGGGAACTCCCATTCGTCGCTTGCCTCGTCCATCACCAGCAATCCCAGACGGTCGCACAGGTCATAGAGCACAGGGGCCTGAGGGTTGTGCGCACAGCGTATGGCGTTCACGCCAATCTCCTTCAGTTTCAGCAATCGGCGTTCCCACACCTGTTCGGGCACCACGGCACCCAGCACGCCGGCATCGTGATGCAGGCACACGCCCTTTACCTTCATATTCTTTCCGTTGAGGGAAAAACCATGGTTGGCGTCAAAAGCAAGCGTACGCAGTCCCACCTTCATCTCGTTGGCATCAATCTCCTCACCGTTCTTCAGCAAAGAGGTTTTGAGCGTGTAAAGATAAGGGGCATCCAGACTCCAACGGTGAGGGCGCGACACCGTAAGCGAAATGCTTGCCTTGCCTCCCTTCGGAGCGATTTTCTTCTTGGCCACCGCCTTACCCTCGGCATCCAGCAAGACTGTCACGACCGAGAGCGAAGCCTCCTCAACAGTATTCCCCTTCACATTGGGTCCGTCAGCACCGGATTTCTGCATCGAAGCATTCTCAAGTTGCACACTCACCTCGATGGTGGCACTTCCATCGGTAATCTTTGTTGCCTTGTAGCCGGTGCCCCATTGTGCCAGGTGCGTGGTGGGAGCCTCCACCATCCACACATCACGATAGATGCCACTGCCGGTGTACCAACGCGAGTCTGCATAGCGGCTATGGTCCACGCGTACCGCCAGCACGTTTTCACCTTCCTTTATATAAGGTGTCATCTCATAGAGGAACGACGCATAGCCATTGGGGCGTTTGCCCAGCAGATGGCCATTCAGATACACTTCGCTACGGTTATACACACCTTCAAAGTAAATATATTTCATCAACCTTGAAGCATCATTCAATTGTTCCTTGGTCAGCGTGAAGTGCTTGCGGTACCATCCTATTCCGCCTGGCAGATAACCCGTGCAACTGGCCAGCGTGGGCGACAGTTGTCCCTCGATGCTCCAGTCATGGGGCAACTCACGGTGCTGCCATTTTCCGTCATCAAAACCAGGAGAGCGGAACAGGGAGTCATCCTGCAAGACGAAACGCCATCCGTCATTGAACTTTGTCGTCTTACCAAATGAAACCTGCGCCATGGCTGGCATGCAGGTTGCAACAAAACATAATGCTGAGAGAAAGATTTTTTTCATAAGTTAGTGTATATTATTCAGTTTTTCCGTTGAAGATTTCAGATGCAAATATACGAAAATAAAATCATGCAATCGCAATTATTTGATTAAAAACAGCCGTTTTTGTTTCATTTATAGAATATTGCATGCATATTACCGCAAAATTGATTACCTTTGCACGGTTTAATACAAAAAACGACTTTGTCGTCAAGAAAAATATGCCTCCTAACCCCATTTCAATTTACAGGTCGAATAATTTTTGAATAATTCGTGGTTTATTCGTGGAATTTCGTGTCAAAAAAAGAAACGCTTTCGGCGAACATAAATTCCCACAAATTTTCCACAAATTGAATCATAAATTTCCTTTTTGCTCTATTATGAAAAGAATTATTATGTGTTTGACTTTCCTTACCACCTTGTGCGCTCATGCATGGGAGCGCGAAACGATTTGGCCCAAGGGCAAGATGCCCGACGCTCAGGACGGGCAGATTGCTGCCATGACAGACGAGTCGGGCAAAAGCGATTTCAAACCCGAGAAACACAGGGTGGCATACCTGGAGTGGTTTGACGCCCCCAAGCCGGAGGTGCGCAACGGTTCGTGCATGATTCTCATCTCGGGTGGTTCGTACGAGTGTTGCTGCGACATGAACTACATCAAGCAATGGCGCGAGGCCCTGACACGCGAGGGAGTGCAATGCGTCAACTTCGTATACCGCACGCCACGCCCCGTGGGACTGCCCATCTACCAAACGGCATGGGAGGACGGACAGCGTGCCGTACGCATGGTGCGCAGCGAGGCCAGGAAACGTGGCTTCGACCCCGAGAAGATCGGCGTCATCGGTATGTCTGCCGGTTCGCATCTGGCATTGCTACTCGCCACCAGCAGTCAGACCCAGGCATACAATCCCGTTGACAAACTCGACACCATACCCTGCCACATCAACTGGTGCATCGCCAACGCACCGGCATACATCACCACCGACGGCGAAGCTGGCACACCTGCCTTCAAGCAGGGTTACGGCATCGACGTCAAGCTAAGCAGTGTACTGAAATTTGACAATAAGACCTGCCCCATCAGCTTGCACCATGGAGGCAACGATCCATACGCTCCCAACGGTTCCACTTTGGTATACCGCCAACTCAGAAGAATGAAAATCCCCGCAGAGCTTCACCTCTATCCCAACCAGGGACACGGAGCCTTCGGACTGGAACGTGGCATCGAGTTCATGCGTCAGATGGGGTATCTCGGAACCATTGCTCCCGAGGTGGCATTGATGGACCGTTTCACCAGCGATTCTGCCCGCGCCGAGCACATCGTGGAGGATGTATGGCCCGATGGCAAGATGCCTAATCCGCAGCCAGAGCAATGCAAGCCCTACATAGAGTGGCACCTGCCCAAGGTCCTGAAGAGCAAGGCCATCCAAATCATCTATGCCGGAGGCGCCTATGAGAAGAATGACGTGGACGGCTTTGAGGTGACACCCGCACGCCGGTTCCTCAACGACCTCGGCATCACGGTGGTCACCATGAAATACCGCACACCACGCCCTTCACGCGAGAGTGGATTGGCCAAGCATACCACGGCATGGCAGGACCTGCAGCGTGCCATACGCATCGTCCGCAGCGAGGCTGCCTCACGTGGACTCGACCCCAACAACATCGGCATCATGGGTAGTTCGGCAGGGGCGCATCTCACCCTGATGGGCGTCACCTCGTCCAAGCACCAGGCCTACCAACCCATCGACGACATCGACCGTCTGCCTTGCAACGTGCAATGGGGCATCGGCATCTATCCTGCCTATACGCTTACCGATGGCGCCAACGGCCATAATACAACGGGCGGCAACGACGATAGTGCCGTACATGTGCCCGAGTTCAGTTTCGACCTCAACACCGTGCCCATGCTTTTCATCCACGGCGATGCCGACGGTTATGCTGCCATGGGGTCCGTCAAGACATGGGAGAAGATGCGTGCCATGGGCATCCAGAGCGAACTGCACACCCTGGCCACACGCCAGCATTGTTTCCACCGCACAGCCTCTCCCGGCACGGGCAGTTACACCTGGCTCGACCGACTGGCCGATTTCCTGCGTCCTAGGATAATGAAAGATAAATGAAAGGTTAGAGGTTAGAGAGAGCTGGCGCGAAGATAATGAAAGGCTAGAGGTTAGAGGTTAGAGAGAGCTGGCGCAATGCACTTTTTTACCTTGCATTTTTCTTTACATATAACAAGATACATACACACCCATCAAAAAGACCGGAAGGAGAAAATATTCCATTTTTGTCAATATTTCAGAATTATAACTCATTGATAATGAGATGTATTTCTAAGCAATGCACGAGCTGCACCCGAGGTGCTTCTGAGGTGCCTGTGCAAATTGCAGGGGCAGCTCGTGCAAACGTAAGGTTCACCTCGGGTGCTGTTCGGAGAAAGGGAAGGATACTAAAAATAGTTTACAGATACTAGCTTAGGACGCAAATTGACACAAATTTCGGAAATTTATTTTCGACGCGGATGACGCAGATTTCATGGAATGATTCGGAATGAAAGGCAAGAAACAGAAATGGACGAGAATGAATAAAATGATTCCTCATAGATTTTTTTGTTTGAATTGTATTAAGATTTTGAGGACGCTGGCAACCTCTTAGTCTTCTCACGAGAAGGCACGAAGAAGATTCGTCCGATTAATGGGATTCATGTCCGAACATTGAGAATAAACGTGAAAAACTTATCTTTGGGGAGCCTATTTTCAGTCTAAAAACACTTTTTTTTGCCACGAAATCAAAAAATAAGTCGTTTTTTACATTTTTTTTATCATTTTCTTGCATCAGAAATACTTTATTTGTATATTTGCAGTTACAAAATCCGGAGTTTATAAACTATATAATATCAAAACATTCCAAAAACAATAATGACCTATACGTCTAAGGTTGGTTTTATGCCTGCCTATTGACCTACTATCATTGAAACAAAAAAAATAATAATAACCTTATAAAAACTAATCAAGATGAAGAAAATCCTACTTCCTCTTTTGGCATCAGCATTTGCGCTGACAGCCAATGCACAGCTAGCAGATGGCGACTATCTGATTAAGAATGTCGCTACCGGCAAATATCTAGGCGGTGCTAACTCTTGGTCCACACAAGCATCTTTGCTGGACCATGGTGCCTATGTATTCACCCTAAAACTTGCTGACGGTAAGTACACGCTCGACAGCCACACCTACAATAGTGATGCTGATCACTTCTTGGGTGACAAGGGTTATGTAGACAGTGGTGCATTCAACTTCACCATCGCTAAGGCTGAGGGTGGTTACACCATCGCCAGCGGTGAGGGTAAGTATGTAGCTCCTGCTGCTGATGGCAAGACCATTGACTGCGGTGCTGCTGAGGCTGCTGTTTGGCAGATCCTTACAATGGACGAGGCAAAAGCCACGCTCAGCGGTGCCAGCCAGACAAATCCCATGGATGCCACTTTCATCATCAAGGCAGCCAATTTCAGCCGAAATTTGTATGGTCGCGAAGCTAATCCCTGGGTAGTTGAACCAGGCTGTAACAACAAGAACCTCTGTGGCGGTAATGTGAATTCCAATGCATGCGCAGAGTCTTACCACTCTCCCTTTACCATTCATCAGGTAATCACAGGCATGCCCAATGGAATTTATGAGCTCACCGCTCAGGGTTTCTACCGTCAGGATGACGGGGTAACCGAGAAGGTACCCGTATTCTACATCAATGAAGAAACCACCACATTCCCCCTCAAGACTGGTACAGAGAACTCGATGACCGATGCCTCAAATTCATTCTCAGAAGGAAAATATTACATCGACCCCATCACAGTAACTGTAACGGATGGCACCATTGACGTAGGTATAAAGAATGAAGAAGCCACACACATATGGTGTATCTGGGACAACTTCCAGTTGACATACTTGGGTGAAGCCAGCGACGCTGCACTTTTGGCAGGTGCCATAGCAAAATACGAGGCTGCTTTGCAGAAGGCTTTAGACGTCAACCTCACCTTGCCCATGTACGGAGAAGCAAAGGATGCTGTTACGGCAAAGACAACAACCTATTCAAAGGGCAACACCAGCTTTTATACAAAACCTGAAGAGTATGAAGCTGCCACAGCTGCACTTGAGGCCGTAACCGCAGCTGCTTTGAAGTCTATTGAGGAGTATGCTTCTCTTGAGTACATCATAGATTACTACAAGGCGCTTGATCCCGCTGGTAAGGAAGTAGCAGGATATGATGGTGTAAACGGAAACAGACTGTACAAGAACTTTGTAAATAAATGGAATAAAGGTACACTTGATTATGGGAATGTCAATCTTGAAGGTGAATCAGGAATCATAAACTTGCTCCGCGAAGCTGTGAAGGCACAGAATACTGTTGGTGCCGACTACACCGCAATGATTGACAACCCCAACTTCGATGGCAACATCAATGGTTGGACTGACACATTCGAAGGCAAGTTGTACCATGGTTACCAGAGCAACTCAACATACGGCAGCATCAACCAGTTCATGGAGTGCTGGGCAGGCCAGTGGTCAGGCGCTGCCGCACCCTACATACTTCCCAACGGAAAACTTTACCAGAGTGTGGATCTGCCCGCAGGTAGATTTACCCTCACAGCTGACGTAATTGCAACCCAGCAGCAGGCTGGTCAGGAAGGTTACATTGCCTCACACGCTGAGGAGACTGGTATCTATCTCTTTGCAAAAAGCGGAGCAATCTTCAAGTCAGACGCATTGAGCATTACTGCAGATGCTGCAAACAAGGAAATGAGCTTCGAGTTCAGCACAACAGGTGGTGCAACAGAAATTGGTTTGCTGATTGAAGAAACCAACTGTAACTGGACTGTAATGGACAACGTAAGATTGGCTTATGCTGGTCCCCTCAAAGAATCTGCAGAGTTGATGGCACTTCGTTCTGCTGTTGACAATGCCGTTGCCGATCCCGATGCTGTAATGGCAGAGCAGGCTATCATCAACCAATACAAGACTGCCAAGAGCGCAGCTGAGGCTCTCTACAACGACACTGAGCAAAAAGCTGATGTTTACAACGCTGCAAAGGATGCTTTGGACAATGCAACAACCTCTTTGAATGCTTCTATCGAAACTTACAAGAAGATTGATGCTATCAACCAGAAGGTGGCAGCACTTGCTGACCAAAACATCGAGGACGCTTACAAGTCATACCTGCTTGCATACGTAGACAAGAAGGCAACTGCATCTGACCTTGCTGCTTATGAGGCATTCTACAAGAAGATTTGCATGGTAGAGATTGAGGGTAATGTATTCGACATCTCATACTCTGGCCAGGTGGTTCCCGAGGACGCTAAGAAACTTTGCAGTTTCGAATCAGGCTATCATCAAATCAACCCCAGCACAAGAGACTTCGACCCCGCTACCGACAAGCAGATTGTCATTAAGCTCTCTGAGCCCTTGGATGTTCAGTACAATACTCCTTACAAGACTGAAGATGGCGACCAGAAATGGCACGCAACAAATACCGATGCTCCTGGTTATAGCATCATCGAGATTGACGTGACAGAAGTAATGAAAGACTTCTGCATCCAGCACATCAACGGTGACAGCGGACACAGCTTCACCATCGAGGAGTCATACGTAGTAAAGAACGACGAGTCTAAGGTTCCTTTGTCTTGGGCAAGCGATTGGGGTTCAAGCGTAAGCGCTATAGGTCTCACCAGTGGTACCGCAACCATTTCTGCACAGTGGGATGGCGTTCGCATGACATGTCCTGAGGCATTCCTCATGAATGGTAAGAAGACATTGCGCATCTACACTGAGAACAGCTTGGAGGGTCTTCCCTTCCAGTGGTGTGCTACCAAAGCTGATGGAAGCGGCGATATGTGGCCCAGCATCAACGTAGACGCAAACAACAAGTACTACGCAGAGTACAGCTTCGACAATAACATAAAAAGTTTCTATCTGCAGCACACCTCTGCTGATTCACACACTCTCAATATCCGTGCTATCACATGGGAGTATGAGGCAGAAGTTCCTATGAATATCGACAACTCAGCCAAGTATGCTACCTTCTGCGCTCCTGCTGAAGTTGCTATTCCCGCTGACGTAACAGCTTACGTTGTAGGTTCAGTTGATGAACACGGACAACTTACCCTGAAGGAACTGACCGGTACAATTCCCGCTAACTGTCCTGTAGTACTCAATAGCGAGATTACCTACACCAACGCTATCAAGATTACAAGCAAAGACTTGGTTAAGGGTACACCTAACGCAGGTTTGTTGACTGGTGTATTCACAAAGACTAAGGTAGCAGAAGGCAACTACATCCTCCAGAAGAACGACGGTAAGGTAGGTTTCTACAAGGTAGCAGAAGGTAGCGATATCAACGCACGTGCTTGGAGTGCTTACCTCACAGTTCCCGCATCAAGCGTTAAGGCATACTACCTGAGCGAGGAAGGTGCTGCTACTGCAATCGAGACCATCGACGCTCTGACAAGTGGCAAGGCTGAGATTTACGACATGAGCGGTCGCAAGCTCACCAAGCTGCAGAAGGGTATCAACATCGTAAACGGTAAGAAGGTGATGGTGAAATAAGAACTAGACAATATCCGACCAAAGGCCTCTCCCTTCGGGGAGGGGCTTACGGAAGGAAACAAATCTGGTAAATGAAAAACAATACTAACGCGTAAATACAAATACAAGTATGAAAAAGAAATATCTTACACCCACCTCACTCGAAAAGAAGATCCAGACTCACCAAATGATGGCACTCAGCCTTGGTGACGAAGCTACAGACGGTAATGCAGTATCAACAGGTGACACTGAAGGTGACAACCTAACCAAGGGTTACGTTTGGGATGACGTAGATTGGTAAAAAAACAAGTTTTGTAACCAAGGCTTCATAAGAAGCTGAAAAATAAATAGCGAGAATCAGAAACGGTTCTCGCTATTGTTTTGAAGGGAAAATAAAGGATGATGCTGATGCACCATCCTTTACCATAATATACTTGTCCTTTCTTAAAAGGAAAGATACGAGCAGGAAAAATGTTATTTCTCGAGACGCTCAACCCACAGGCGATATGCCTGCTTGTAGGGTTCGCAATCAGCCTCAGGCTTAACGGTAGCCATGTGCTTGAGGGTAGAGAATGCCTCGTTATTGTCCTTATAGATACCAGCACCGATACCAGCACCCTTAGCTGCACCAACAGCACCGTCAGTCTCGTAAAGCTCGATGGTAGCACCAGTCACGCTTGCCAAGGTACGACGGAAGAGAGGACTAAGGAAGAGGTTAGCATGACCTGCCTTGATGGTCTTGATGTCCATACCCATCTTTGACATGATATCCATACCGTATGCGAATGAGAATGCAATACCCTCCTGAGCAGCACGCAACATGTGAGCCTTGGTGTGAATGTTGAAGTTGATACCGCTTACGCTTGCACCAGGATTCTGATTCTGCAACACGCGCTCTGCACCATTACCAAAGGGGATGATGCTCAAGCCCTCTGCACCTACGGGAACACTCTCGGCAAGGTCGTTCATGTCAGCATAACCAATACCCTCGGGAGCAACAGTACGCTTCATCCATGCGTTGAGGATACCTGTACCATTGATGCAGAGAAGAACGCCCAAGCGAGTGTCGGGCTGATTATGGTTGACGTGTGCAAAGGTGTTAACACGAGACAGCTTGTCGTAGTTAACCTCACCCAGGACGCCGTAAACAACACCTGATGTACCACCAGTAGCGGCAATCTCTCCGGGCTCCATAACATTAAGAGAAAGGGCATTGTTGGGCTGGTCACCACCACGGTAGCTGATAGGAGTACCAGCAGCCAAACCAAGTTCCTTAGCGACAGCCTCGCAAACGGTGCTCTGTATAGAGAAGGTGGGAACGATATCACAGATAAGATCGTTAGAGAACCCGAAATGGTTCATAACGTCCTTGCTGACCTCGTTATTCTTGAAATCCCAGAACATACCCTCAGAAAGACCGCTTACAGTGGTCTTCATATCGCCACCGCTTAGCTTCATGGCAATGAAGTCGCCGGGAAGCATGACCTTGTAGATCTGCTTGTAGAGCTCGGGCTCATTCTCCTTCACCCATGCCAATTTAGCAGCGGTAAAGTTACCGGGTGAGTTAAGCAGGTGACTGAGGCACTGCTCACCACCGATTGCATCGAAAGCGGCGTTGCCATAGGGAACTGCACGACCATCACACCAGATGATGCTGGGACGAAGTGCCTTGCCGTCCTTATCAACACAGACAAGACCATGCATCTGGTAGCTGATACCAATAGCCTTAACGTCCTCGCCCTTTGCACCTGTGTCAGCCAATACCTTCTGAGTAGCCTGGCAGAGATACTTCCACCAGCTCTCTGGATCCTGCTCTGCCCAACCTGCCTGCTTGGCAATGATAGGAGCCTCGGTCTCAGGGAAGAAGGTAGAAGCAGCACACTTGCCACTCTCAATTTCAACAAGGCTAGCCTTCACTGAAGAAGTGCCTATGTCATAACCTAATAAATACTGCATAGTTTTAATTGTTTTATATTATATGTTAAATGAATTTATATCTATTCGCTTACATTCCCTTGCCAGACTTTGCATGATTGTCAAACTTGTAATACCTGGCAGCACGATGAGCCACATTGGTTTCTTTCTCATCAAGAGGAATGACATACTTCATCTTGGCAATACGCTTATGGAAGTTGCGTACATCAAACTCTTGGTTATAGATGACCTGGAAGAGCTGACGCAACTGTGCTGCGGTGAACTTACGAGGCAAGAGGTTGAAAATGATGTCGACCTTGATGGAAGCCAGAGTACGTATATACTCCAAAGCAGCATTCAGGATCTCATTATGGTCGAAGGCCAGGTTGCCCACCTCATTGACAGGCACCCAGCAAGCCTCGTAAGCTTCGCTGAGACGCTGATGACGGCGTTCTATCTTGAGCAAGGAGGTATATGCCACCGAGATGACGCGCTCAACAGAGGTGTGCAGACTATAGAAGTCAGTCATCCAGTTGAGATCTTTTGACTCGTGCACGCGGTTGGGAGAACCAAAGGTATGGAACTGATGCAAGGGAACGTCTTTCAGTCCAGTCATCTCAGAAACAACACGGGCAGCTGCTGCGTCGAATTCCTCGTTGCGGAACAACAAACTGCCGGGCAGTTTGAACTCTCGTCCGCCCTGCGTTATCTCTGCACCAATCTGGCGCACTAACAGTACGCACAAACGCTCACCATCAAAGCCTACTAACACACAGTCCACAGAGAAATGTGAGTCCATGGTAGCCTCGGTGGGCCATTCTTGCGGGTTTATCTGCACGTCGTTCATCATAGTATTGTCAATAAAAAGTTTTTATTTGCAAAGATACGTCTTTTATATTTTTCCACCAAACATTTTACTATGTATCTCACAAAAAGAAAAGGGAATGACAACGTCACTCCCTCTTCGTAAATATGCTTTATATTGGTTGCTCTGATTACAAGCTGTCTCCGAAGTCCTTCTTGAACTTCTCAACAAGCTGCTCCTGCCAGTTGCCGATCTCCTTCATGCGACCGAAGAAGAAACGAAGCACCTCGGGCTCCTCAGTCCACTCAAGACCGCCGATGAGCTCGCGGTTGTCCCACAACCACTTAACACGGTCAGCAACATACTTAATCTGTGACAAGGTGAATACACGACGAGGACAAGCCAAACGCTGCAACTCGAGTTCTGCATAACGCTCGCTGCCATCGGGCTCACGCTGCTCTGACACAGTACCACGCTCCATACCACGGATACCAGAGATGATGTACAATGCGCAACCTACTGCAGCAGCAGGATACTGGTTGTGAGGCATATCGGGAACGAATGCACCGGCATTCAAGTGACAGCCCAGACCACCAGCGGGAAGGATTACGGGTACACCGTAAGCGTGCAACTCATTAGCAAGTGCCTCGATGAACATAGGGCCCTGGCTGATGTAATCCATATCCATTGACTCGTAAAGACCCTGAGCCATAGCCTCCATAGTACGAACGTCGATACCACCATAGGTCAAGAAACCTTCGTACAGAGGAATGAAGGGCTGCAACATCTTTGTCCACTTGGGATCCTTAGAGCAGATGATACCACCCTTAGAGAAGCTGAGCTTACGAGCTGAGAAGTAGATAAGATCGAAGTGATCTGCCAACAGGTGATAGATGTCCTTAACCTCCATGTACTTGCAACGAGCCTCACGAGTCTTCATGAAGTAGATGTTGTCCTGCAACAAAGAAGCATCAAGTACAGAAAGACAACCGGTCTCATGACAGATATCTGTAACAGCGAGCATATTCTCCAAAGAAACGGGCTGACCACCGATAAGGTTGGTACCTGCCTCAACACGTACGTAAGCAACATTCTCGCTACCAATCTCGCTGATACGCTTTCTCAACAGATCCAAGTCATAGTCACCCTTGAAAGGATCGTTGCTTTGGGGGATAAGACCCTTTGGCTGAACCAACTCCTCAACGGTAGCACCACAGCGTGTAGCATGAGCCTTAGTGGTGGTGAAGTGGAAGTTCATCAAAGCTACCTTGCCGGGAGCACAGAATGCCTCTGCGAGGATGTTCTCGCAAGCACGACCCTGGTGAGTAGGAAGTACGTTCTCGCAACCGAACAACTCCTTTACAGCGTCCTTAACACGATTGAAGGTCTCGCAACCAGCGTAAGCGTCGTCAGCCTTCATCATTGCAGCGAACTGCAAGTCAGACATTGCGTTTACACCTGAGTCGGTCAACATATCCAGGAATACGTCGCGGTTCTGCAACAAGAAGGTATTGTTGCCTGCCTCCTGCATCTTCTTCAAACGCTCGTCAACGGGAAGAAGGTTCAACTTCTGTACCATACGCACCTTGTGCATTTCCAAGGGTACCTGATTCTCACTCTTGTAGAATTTTACTGCCATAATAGTTTTATGATTTAAGATTGAAATATTAGTTTTCCAAATTTGCGATGCAAAAATAGCAAAAGTAAAACGATTGTAAGCGAACAATATCACGTTTTCTTCTACCTTTTTTACTTATTCTTTGCAAAGATACCAAAATCACATACCAAAGTTACGGATAAATGGCCAAATTTAGTTATATTTGTACCAAAATAACCGACCATGTCACACGTTACCGTACAAAATATAGACCAATACAACGCATACTTCCATCAGTCGACCACCCACCCTTTTGTGAGTGTGGCACAGCTGGAGAATGCAGACTTATCGCTATTCTCTCCCACAGACTTCGGCATGTACTGCGTAGTACTGATGGACGTGGACTTCGGCGAACTGGTGAAGAATGACTGCTGTATACGTTACCGTCCGGGGACGATGTTCACGCTGAAACCGGGCGAGGTAGTCTCCATGAACCTCGACCTTAGTGTAAAACCGAAGGGCTGGATGCTGGTGTTTCACCCACAGATGATTGTCAACACGGGACTGGGACGTGACTTCTACATGTTCAACTACTTCGACACTCATGTATCCGAGGCTCTTGAGCTAACGGAGAGCGAGCGCAGCGTGATGATAAACTGTTATGCCAACATCAATGCCGAACTGCATGCTCCCGACGATGAACTGACAAGCCACATGATACGCTTGGGCATCGGTCAGTTGCTGAGTTATTGCAAGAGGTTCTATGAACGCCAGTTTAACATGAAGAACCAGAAGTCGAGTGACTTCATCCGTCACCTCGACACATTGCTCGACAGTTACCTGGCACCTGGCAGTCATCTGCCCAAGCAATTCGGGCAACCCACAGTGGCATGGTGCTCTGAGCAGTTTCACCTATCTTCCAACTACTTTGGCGACGTGGTAAAACGAGAACTGCACATCACAGCACAGGAGTACATCCACAACAAGACCATTGAGCGTGCCAAGTCACTACTGGCTAATCAGCAACTCAGCATCAACGACGTGGCCGAGGCACTCGGTTTTGGCTATGCCAACCACTTCACACGCTTCTTTCGCAACAAAACCGGCATGTCGCCCACACAATTCAAGAAGGGGAGGAGGTAAAGGGAGTCAACAAGTCAACAAGACAACGAGACAATAAGGCAACGAGGCAACAAAAAAGCACGGATTACACGGAAAATCACGGATTTTAAGTCATATTCTCCATGAAAGAAGAATCATGACCATCCGTATCATCCATGCAATCCGTGCCTTTGAATATAAGTAACGGACGGATGACAATGAATCAGCCAGATTCGGTCTTCGCCTTATCAAGGCGTCAATTCAATGCACCGTAAACCTACTTATAATAGTAATTAATCTTACTCCTTACTATATTGGCGCTGCTGAACTGCGAAGTGGCTCTGATCTGCTCGAGCATTACACTTGCATCCTCACGAGTGCGGTAGTCACCCACGCTGCACACCCAATGGGGTGAGTTGAAGTAAACATACGCATTGACGTTGGGGAAATACTTCTTGAAGCGACGCGCCCAACTCTTAACGGTTTCTCTATCCTGGGCAGCATTACCTGCCATATAGATCTGTATTCGGTAGCCATTAATCTTGGTGTGAGGACCAGAATTCTTCTCGGGTGTCTCCTCATCCTGCTGCTGAGTTGAAGCAGTAGGTTGGACCGTCCCGTTTAGCAGTTCCTCAAGTTCGGCATCTTGATGCACCACGACCGCAGCACCGACTACATTCTGCCTTTTGAGTTTGTCAGTATACTTCTCCTGTGCCTTGCCCACAAAGGGGCAAGACAGCAAGAGAAGCAGGAGTATGAATTTCAAACGGATCATTAGTTCCAAGCGTCAATGATGCCCTTGAAGTCAGCGCACTTGAGAGCAGCGCCACCAATCAGACCACCATCCACATCGGGCTTAGAGAAGATCTCCTTAGCGTTGCTGGGCTTGCAAGAACCACCGTAGAGGATAGAAATCTCCTCAGCAGCCTTCTCACCGAAAGCACCTGCGATGCAGCCACGGATGAATGCGTGCATATCCTGAGCCTGCTCAGCGGTAGCGGTCTTACCGGTACCGATAGCCCATACGGGCTCGTAAGCCAAGATAACGTTAGAGAGCTGCTCCTCGGTCAAGTCGAACAAGCTGTCTGCCAACTGAGCACCTACAACCTCGTTCTGCTTGTTAGCCTCACGCTCCTCGAGAACCTCACCGATGCAGAAGATAACCTTCAAGCCATTAGCCAAAGCCAAGTTTACCTTCTCCTTCAAGATCTCAGCGGTCTCGCCATAATAAGCACGACGCTCTGAGTGGCCCAAGATGACATACTGAGCACCAGTGCTCTTTACCTGAGCTGCAGAAACCTCACCAGTGTAAGCACCGCTTACCTTGTCAGCACAGTTCTCAGCACCCAAACCGATTACGGTACCCTCGGTGATACCAGCAACGGTAGCCAAGTGGATGAAGGGAGTGCAGATGATAACGTCGCAGTTGGGCTTCTCAGCAGCCAATGCGTCCTTCAACTCAGTAGCCAAAGCTACACCTTCCTGCAGGTTCAGGTTCATCTTCCAGTTACCTGCTACAATCTTCTTTCTCATTGTTCTTTTAATTAAATGGTTAACAATATTATTTAGTTTTCTTTTCCTTCTCTCAATCAGATATTGTATGCCCAACCATGAACGGTCCAGGAAACTGATGATAATCAGCGGAATGATGAACCACAGGAAGAACTTCAGCACCAAACGCATCTTGCTGTCCACATGAAGCGCTCCATACTCCGTATCTTCCAGACGGGGCATTCCCTCGTCCAACTCGGGCATATCCGTACACGGCCATTTGCCTATCACGATGCCATTCTTCAAAAGGAGAAGTCCGGGATTGGAACGCACCATTGTCTTCAGCGTCAGCAAGTCGGTGTGTGCAAAGGGATACTCTGCTCCGGTAAGGTCCTGCCAATGGGCTATGCCATCATCATTGCTACTGGTAAGGCAAAGGAACCGGTACTGACGCTCGCGTGCATAGTCATAGATGCGATTGTAGGCATCCATGTGACCATCGTCTGCCGTTTCAAGCAAAGGCGCCGTGAGCAGGAATGTATATCCTTCATCCGCCAGAACCTCCTCGGTGATGTCATCGCCATCGGGCAAAATGCACATCTGCAAATTGTCAATGGCAGGGGGAATCAAGTCGCCTATCTGCTCGGTTTTGCTGTCTATAAAGGTCCACGTGCTGTCGGGATATTCCTCCAGGGTGAACCACTTCTGCTCACCATCCTTTTCCAGCAGGAAGGTGGTGACAAACTCTGCATCACCCTGTGGCTGTGTCTGTTCGGCTATATTGGCACCCAACTTGAATGGGCGGAAGTCTATAAGGGGCAAACGCCACAAGGCATACAAGCCGATGCACAGCACAAAGAACAGCGAATACATCAGTACGATCCACTGTCGTGCCTCGCTGATGAGACGAGACTGTTTGTCGTGCCATCGTGTCAATACTATGGTGCAACCCAACAGAACGATATTCTTCCAGAACGTCTGCCAGTTGGTCAGCACCAAGGCCTCGCCGAAGCACCCACAATCGGACACCGGATTGGCCAACGCCAGATAAAGGGTCAGTGGTGTGAATACAACCATGAAAACCAATGCCAGGCGCGAGACAGCCTTGCGGTGAATACCGAAAAGCGTACAGAAACCGATGCGGAACTCTACCAGTGCCAACAGCATGCCCAGGATAATTGCCACCGGACCAGGCATCAAACCATCCAAATGGAATGCCACAGCATAATCCTGCAACTTATACTCCGTCCCATGAGGGTCAATCATCTTCGTCACGCCGGAGAAGATAAAAGCCGCAGCCACCATCAAGCGGCACAGGTTAACGGTAATCCAGAGCAGTTTCTGTTTCACTGAGAGAAATCGTTTTATCAGTTATTCCTCTGGGAATGACAACTTAATAAGGCCGAATACGGCATAATTCATCATGTCCATATAGTTTGCATCGATGCCCTCTGACACCAATGTCCCTCCTTCGAGGGCCTCTATCTGTTTTGTTCTGAATATCTTCATCAGTATGAGGTCGGTGTAACTGCTGATACGCATGCTGCGCCAAGCCTCATCATAGTCATGATTCTTGCGAAGCATCAACTGCAGCGACTCCTCGGCATGACGGTCATAGGCAGCCAAGGCTTCCTCGGCACTCATCTCATCCGCCTTGTCGGCAAAGCCCAGTTCCAACTGAATAAGTCCCACAATGGCATAGTTGACAATACCGATGAACTCGGGACGAATGCCCTCATCCACCAATGTCACTCCCTTCGTCTCGATGCTGCGGATACGGTTTGCCTTGATGAAAATCTGGTCGGTAACACTGGTGGGACGCATGATACGCCATGCGGCTCCGTAGTCGTGCAGTTTCTTGGCAAAGAGTGTGCGGCACTCCGTCATTATCTGTTGGAATTGTTCTTGCGTTGTCATACTTTTATTCTGCATTATTACACTCATCGCACGCTACGCGCGTACAAATGAATACAATTAACGGACAAAATTACTACTTTTTTGCGTAATTCCAAAGAAAAAAGTCAAAAAAGGCCGTTACAATTACGCAAACGGCCATTACAAAAAGTTTTAGGCACGGATTACACGAATTTCACGAAACATTATTCCTTCATGCTATGAAAAAGAATAATCTGCGAAATCTATATAATCCGTGCCTATTATAAGTAAGTGATCAAAACTATTTTTATAATGACTATGTAAGTAACTCGAGTATTATCTTGTACTATCTTTGGCGCATCTTTGACTCTCATTCTCTGTCATGTAGCCCGCTACACTCCCTCGAATGATTGCCAAACCTGCATCCAAATCCAGCACAATCTAATGTAAACCTAATTCTGATCACTTACTTAGTTTTCTCTTTCAATTCTTGCTGTATCCAATCTCGCCACTTCCGAAACAGATACGGGCCTCGGCATCGTAG
>JAZUKS010000041.1:0-2902 GCA_045643405.1 Bacteroidaceae bacterium
GCATTGAAACCTGCAGCCTTGAGGTCGTCAGCAGCCTTGCGGATTCCTACTGGATTCTCCTTGCTGCCTGTGCTCATGAACATAAGCTTAGGCTGATCAGCCTTGGCAAGCTTCTGAATTTCCTCGACGCTGTACTGGCCACCGCTGAACAAGCCCCAATAACCGAATACCTTTGGACGGTTAAGAGTGATAGAGTGAGTCTCCATGCCACCCATTGACAAGCCACACATAGCACGGCTGTTGCACTGAGCCTTTGTACGGAAATTCTTGTCGATGTACGGGATAAGCTCGTCACAGAGAACCTTTTCGAAGCCATCCTTAACGTTGAAGCCACGAAGTCCACCGATGCGTGTGCCATTTGTCATACCATAAGTCATAACAACAATCATTGGCTGGCAGATGCCATCAGCGATGAGGTTATCCATGATGATAGGAGCCTTACCCTGTACTGGCCATGAAGTCTCGTTCTCACCCCATCCGTGCTGCAGGTAGAGCACTGGATAGCGTTTGTTTGGATTCTTACCATACTCTGCTGGGAGATAAACGTATGCAGGACGCATCTGCTCACCCTCAACCTTACTTGGGAAGTAAACGAGGGATGTCTGGCCATGCTGGATATCGTTACGCATAGCATAGAAGTCCTTATCTTCGTTAATTGGTACCTCTACACCACTCTGCCATGATGTACCACCATAGTAGAAGTTCGTGCCTGGGTCAACGACTGTAGCGCCGTCAATCTTCAATGTATAGTAGTGGAAACCAGGATCTTCTGGAGTCATTGTCGTACCAACGAAGCTACCATCTTCCTGCTTTTCAAGTATAGTGCCTTTCATAGCACCGCCGTGACCTGCAGAGGCTGTGATAACCGTTGCGTTTGGAGCCATTACACGGAAGCGAACATAGCCCTGTGAGTTAACCTGTGGGTATGTCTGACCAGGCTGGCAAGTCTCGCTTGGTACGAAGTCTTCCTTTATTACAGCATTGTCGATAGTAGCGTCGAAGTCGGTTACCACGCGGTGAACATTCTTCTTCTTAAGATCCTTATCGAAGAGCAGAGGATAGTTGTTTACGCCTACCCATGAGTCTCTGTCACTTACGTTCCAGAATGTAACTACGTCAACCTTGTCGCTGTGACGACGGAGAGCACGGAACAGACGGTCGTACTGCAATTCCTGCAGCATCTTCTGTCCATCAGTTACGGTTTTACCCTCGTTGCGGTCCATGTTGAGCTGGCCGCCCATCTGCTCGTTAACACGGATGTCAAGTTCTGTTACCTGGATATGGTCAACAATCTCAGAGTACTTTGTCAGAGCTGCCTCCATCTCTTCCTTCGTAGGACCGTAGATGTTGTAGTGGCCCTGCATACCGATACCATCGATAGGAGCTCCCTCAGCCTTGAGGCGCTTTACCATCTCATAGATGCGGTCACGCTTCTGTGGGTTACACTCGTTGTAGTCGTTATAGAAAAGCAATGCCTTTGGATCAGCCTCACGTGCAAAGATGAATGCCATTTTGATGAACTCATCATTACCACAAATCTGATAGAATGTAGAGTTGCGCAGAGGATTATCACCACCGTCAGCAATAGCCTCGTTTACTACATCCCAGCAGTAAACTATATCCTTATAACGGTTTACGACTGCATGGATGTGCTCACGCATACGCTCATACAGAACCTCCTTGCTCACGAGTTTACGTCCCTCGTAAGGGTTCTGGCGCATACGCTGACCAAACTGGCCCTGTCTGAACTGTCCCTGAGGGAAACCCTGTGGGAAGCCCTGACCAAACTGGCCCTGTCCGAATGGATTAGCCTGTGGCTGTGTCTCGCCATTCTTTGCGGCCTTCTTGGCAGCCTTCTCAGCTTCTTTCTTAGCCTTAGCCTCTTTCTTCTCCTGAGCCTTCTTCTCGGCAGGAGTGAGTTCCTCGTAGAACATCCAGTTAGCCATCTGGCTATGCCACATCAGGCAATGTCCACGCAGCTTGATGCCTCTCTCGCGGCAGAAGTTAGCGATCTTGTCTGCCCTTTCCCAGTTCCACACGTTTGGTTCTGGGTGCAGCTCGCCTGGTTTCATATCGTTTTCGGCAGTGATGCTGTTGAACTCCTGTTCAATGAGAGCAATCTGCTGAGGGTCGGAAATGTTACGCTGGTTAACTGCTACGCCAATGCTGAAATAATCTTTGTAAGCTTCTTTCAGCGGTTTAGAAGGTTGTGGCTGTTGTTGCCACTGTGCATTTGCCCCGAGAGCCATTGCCAAGGCACATGCAAGAATTACAAAACTTTTTTTCATCTTAAGTTTTTTTAGTTTAGGTTTATGAATTGATTAGTGAATGTATATTTATTCTCGGTTACAGGTAGTCTACGACTAACCCTATTAATTAAAACGTACATTTGTACGATTTATTGTGTTGCATGCTATCTCTATGTGAAAATATAAAGTTACTGCTCCCACACAGGCATTTCGGGCAGGAACGTCCATTTGTCCTGGCTTCTGTCAAGGTGCATGACAACGTGCTGGAGTCCGTTGCTCATGACGAGAGTCTCAACACCAAGGATGGTATTATACGCCATTATCTGGTTGAATACACTCTCGGTGATTTGTACATCGGGAGCCTTGTATTCTATTATCATACGTGGAAGCTTATCGGTGCCAAACAGTACGGAGTCGCACCGCATTCGCTTTTCGCCCACTTTCAATTCCACTTCATTGGCCAACAGGGCTTTAGGGTACCCCTTGCAAGTGATGAGGTAGTTTATGAAATGCTGTCTCACCCACTCTTCCGGCGTAAGTATCACATACTTTTGCCGCAAGACATCAAACACCTGAGTACGTCCCGAATCATCCTGCTGGAGTCTCATTGAGGTGTAAGGGGGAAGGTTTAATGGGGAAAACATAGCAGTTGA
>JAZUKS010000042.1:0-13941 GCA_045643405.1 Bacteroidaceae bacterium
TATTGATGGTATTTGTCAAAACCTCACACAAAGCGATTACCTTCGTATTCAAGAAAAATGCCTATGGCGAACATAAATTCGTTTTTGACCGTTTTTGACCGTTTTTGGTTGAATTTAATCTTTGCGTCACACTTGTCACACTTGTCACACTGTCACACGAAGAACTAACGGAAGTCAACAGGAGTTAACGGGAGTTAGCGGGAGTTAACGGACGTTAGTTTTATCTTATGGAAACTCAAAAATAAAGGGCTTTGAACTAAGAACTATGGACTTTTCACTTTTCGTTTTTCACTTCGACTGTGAACTATGAACTATGAACTGTGTACTATGTACTGTGTACTTTCAACGACATTCCCCCGAGGTACTTCCGCAAAAACGGGAACCTCGGGGGAATGTGCTGTTTATCTTGCTGACTATTGTCTACTTCTGACGAATGAACAAGTTGATGGGAGTACCACAGAAATCCCAACGCTCACGAATCTTGTTCTCAAGGAAGCGCTTGTAGGGATCCTTAATGTACTGTGGCAGGTTGGCGTAGAACACGAAGGTAGGAATACGTGTGTCGGGAACCTGTGAACAGTACTTGATCTTGATGTACTTGCCCTTTACCGATGGTGGAGGATATGCCTCGATAAGGGGAAGCATCTCCTCGTTGAGCTTGGTGGTTGACACGCGACGGCGACGGTTCTCGTAGACGTCCTTTGCCGTCTCGAGCACCTTGAAGATGCGCTGCTTGGTAAGTGCCGAACCGAAGATGATGGGGAAATCATCGAAGGGTGCCATGCGATGACGAATGGCGTACTCGAACTCATCCATAACCTTCTGTGTCTTGTCGGGGACAAGGTCCCACTTGTTGACAACGACAACCAAGCTCTTCTGGTTCTTCTGGATAAGTTGGAAGATATTGAGGTCCTGCGACTCAATGCCACGGGTGGCATCAAGCATAAGGATGCAGACATCGCTGTTCTCGATGGAACGGATGGAACGCATCACGCTGTAGAACTCGAGGTCCTCGCTAACCTTGTTCTTCTTGCGGATACCTGCGGTATCAACGAGATAGAAGTCGAAACCAAACTTGTTGTAACGCGTATAGATGCTGTCGCGCGTGGTGCCGGCAATGTCGGTAACGATGTTACGCTCTTCGCCAATGAAGGCGTTGACAATGCTTGACTTACCAGCATTGGGACGGCCGACAACAGCAAAACGGGGAATGTTCTCGTCGGGCATCTCATCGCTGTTCTTGGGGAACTTCTGGATTACCAAGTCCAGAAGGTCGCCGGTACCGCTACCTGTGGCAGCAGAGATACAGTAGGGATCGCCAAGACCGAGCGAATAGAACTCGGCAGACTGATATTGCTGTATGTTGTTGTCGGTCTTGTTGCAGACCAGGATGACGGGTTTCTTTGTGCGGCGAAGGATGCCTGCCACCTCCTCATCGAGGTCGGTAACACCATTCTGCACATCAACGACAAAGAGGATGACATCAGCCTCGTCGGTGGCCAACGTAACCTGCTTACGGATTTCTTCTTCAAAGATATCGTCGCTATTGACTACCCAACCGCCGGTATCGACGACTGAGAACTCGTGTCCCGTCCAGAGGCACTTGCCGTACTGGCGGTCACGCGTAGTACCAGCCTCGTCGCTCACGATGGCGTGACGAGTCTGGGTGAGACGATTGAAAAGGGTACTCTTGCCCACGTTGGGGCGACCCACTATTGCTACTAAATTTGACATATATCGAATCTATTTCAGCTCCCCTTCAATGGGAAGGAGGAATTGTATTTGACGTATGTTGAATGTTCATGCCCCACTTCGGCATGCAAGCATCACTCCGGGCAGAACGGCCGTTGACCGCTGACGTTGATATTGCCTTACACTAATCCAGATTATAACCGTAGGCCTTCAAGGCACGGTCGCTGTTGCGCCAATCCTTATCAACCTTTACGAACACTTCAAGGTAGATGCTCTTGCCGAAGAACTTCTCCAATGACTTTCTTGCCTCGGAGGAAACGCGCTTCAAGGCAACACCCTGATGACCGATGATGATGCCCTTCTGACTGTCGCGCTCGACATAGATGACAGCATTGATATGGATGTTCTTCTCTGTCTCCTTGAACGACTCAACCACAGCCTCTACACTGTAGGGTATCTCCTTGTCGTAATAAAGAAGAATCTTCTCGCGCAGGATTTCCGTCACAAAGAAACGGGCGGGCTTATCCGTCCATTGGTCTTTGTCGAAATAAGCGGGCGACTCGGGAAGGAGTTCCTTGATGCGCTTGAGCACATTGTCGACATTGAAGCGATGAAGGGCAGAGATAGGCATGATTTCAGCCTGGGGCAGAACCTCGTGCCACTCGGTCACCTTCTGCTCAAGGTCTTTCTGGTTCGAGATATCAATCTTGTTGATGAGCACAATGACGGGGCAGCGCATCTTCTGCACCTTTGTCAAGAAATCTGCATTCTTATCGGGCGTCTCGACCATGTCGGTAACGTAGAGCAACACGTCAGCATCCTGCAAGGCACTCTCGCTGAACTGAAGCATCGACTCCTGCAACTTGTAGTTGGGCTTCAGCACGCCAGGAGTGTCGCTAAAACAGATCTGCATCTCGGGCGTATTAAGGATGCCCATGATGCGGTGACGTGTGGTCTGAGCCTTAAAGGTTGCTATTGAGATACGCTCACCAACCAAAAGGTTCATGAGCGTACTCTTTCCGACGTTGGGATTACCAACGATATTTACAAATCCTGCTTTATGCATTTTTATTAAGGTTTTGAGGCGCTGGAATCGTACCAGCCAACCCCTTGGTTAACCTTACAGTCAAAACATTAACGCAACACACTATCGGTGAGTTCCATAGGCTTGACATCAGTAACACCGCGCTTAGCATACCACTCCTCGCGACTGATCTCGCCCTCCTTATAGAACTCTGCGGGACTCTTGGCAGCTTCTGCAGCGCCATCATAACCCCATACCATATAGCTTGCGCCCCATGTGAAACCTGCGCCAAAAGCGGTAAAGACGAGCTTGTCGCCCTTCTTGAGCTTGGGCTCGTACTCCCAAAGGCAGAGGGGAAGTGTACCACCAGAGGTGTTGGCCATGTGGTCGATGTTGATCATAATGTGGTCTTCCTCGATGCCGATGCGACCAGCCACAGAAACCTCGATGTTAATGTTAGCCTGGTGAGGAACCACCCATGCGATATTATCCTTGCTCAAGCCATTGCGCTCAACCACAGCCTTCACGGCAGTACTCATATCGAGCACAGCGTGCTTATAGACCTGACGGCCCTCCTGGTAAACGGTATGCTCACGGTCGTTGACACTCTGGTGGGTAGGCATCTTTGCACTACCGCCGGCCTTCATCTGAAGGTTCTGCAAGCCCTTGCCATCAACGTGGTAAACACCATCCATGAGACCTACGTCCTCGGTTGTAGCCTCCATCATGACACATGCAGCACCATCGCCGAAGATGGGACATGTGTTACGATCGGTATAATTGGTCATGCTCGACATGTGGTCGCCACCACAGATGATGATGCGCTTGTAACGACCGCTACGGATATAGGCAGCACCAGCCTCCATTGCATAAAGGAAACCAGCACAAGCTGCCTCCATGTCATAACCGAAAGCATTCTTCAAACCCACATTGCCGATAACGAGCGATGCTGTTGAGGGGAAATGATAGTCGGGTGTAGTGGTGGCAACGAGTACCAACTCGACACTGTCTGGATCAACCTGAGTCTTCTGGAGCAGTTGCTGTACTGCCTTTGTCATCATGTACGATGTACCAGAACCCTGCTCGGGTCTGAGAATATGACGTGTCTTGACGCCAATACGTTCCATAATCCACTCGTCACTGGTCTCTACGATGGTCGACATCTCCTCGTTGTCGAGGATATAATCGGGCACGTATCCGCCTATACCAGTGATTACGGCATTTATCTTTTCCATTATATAGGTATTTATTAAAAAATTAGCCGGAGAGTTGTGTTGGGCTCTCTGGCTATGTTTTAGGGCAAAATAAAATTAAGCCTCTTTCTCAATAGCAACCTTGCCGCGATAGTAACCGCAAGCGGGGCATACTGTGTGATAGATGTAATACTCACCGCAGTTGGGGCATACAGCCAATGTGGGAGCAACTGCTCCGTCGTGAGTTCTACGCTTCAAAGTCCTGGTGTGGGACTGTCTTCTTTTAGGATGTGCCATTTTTTAAAATGTATTTAATTGTTTGTTGATATTAACTTTTTCAAAGCATCCCATCGTGGGTCGGTCTGCTGACTCTCGTCTGAAGAGGACTCGCCATCTTCGCCGACCTCGTAGGCTTGATGCTGTGAGAGGACTTCTTCCATCTCGCTGTTGCATTCGCCGTCTTCGTGATAATGGCTCAGAGGAATCTGCAGGGCTATCTGTTCGTATATCTGCCAAGAGAGGTCCAGAATGCCCTCATCCTCGGGAACGATGATCAAATCTCCGTCATCCTCAAATGTCTCGCCCAGCTTCACGCTGAGTTCCGCCTCGCCCTCAACGGGTTGCATCATGGGTTCCAAGCATCGGTCGCATAGCACTTGCACCTGACCCTGGAACTGCAGGCTTACCTTGTAGGATCCTGCCGTCTGTCGCACTTGCAATTCGAGGGTGACATTTCCTTGTTGGATTTCATCACCCTGAACGGCTGTAAAGAAGTCGTTGTCAACTACCAGTGAGCGCTCCAGCACCTCGTCCTGAATAGCCTTGAGATCTATCTTATATGCGTCCAGTTTCTCCATTTGGCGTGCAAAGTTACGAAAAAAAGTAATACGAAGGCAAAAAATATGCGTAAAAAATGTATTTTTAGTGCTTTTTCAGTTCAATTCTGAAGGTTGTTCCGCGTCCGAGCTCCGAATTCTTCACAAAAACACGTCCATTATGGTATTGTTCGACAATGCGTTTGCACAACGCCAAACCCAATCCCCAACCACGTGCCTTGGTGGTGTAACCCGCCTTGAAGACGGTGCGGACTTTGTTTTTGGGAATGCCTTTTCCCGTATCGGAAACCTCAACGGAAACGACATCCGCCTCTTCGCGCACAACCAGGTCAAGACTGCCCTTGCCCTCCATGGCATCAATGGCATTCTTGCAGAGGTTCTCGATGACCCACTCGAAAAGGGGAGCACAGATGTTGACCATAAGGGGCTGTGTGGGCATCTTCGTGGTAAGTTTCACGCGGTTGCTGGTGCGCTTGGCGATGTACTCCACGACATGCTCTACCACCTCATTGAGGTTCTCAGGCTTGCTCTCGGGCAAGGAACCTATCTTGGAGAATCGCTCGGCAATGCGTTGCAGACGACTCACATCCTTCCCCATCTCGGGTATGAGGGCGTCTTCGGGATAGGTCTCCTTCAGCACCTCCACCCATGCCATCAGACTACTGATGGGGGTGCCCAACTGATGGGCCGTCTCCTTGGACAGTCCCACCCAGACCTTGTTCTGTTCTGCTCGCCTACTGCTCAGCAAGGCAAAGATGGCCACCAGCACAAATACCAGTACAACAGCAAACTGCACGAAAGGGTACCATGCCAGGCGCCGTATCATCAGACTCTCGTCGTAGCACACTTCCATATAGTCGGGCGGGGTGACGCCGTCGCCGTTCAGGTCAACACGTATCACCTGCTGTGCCTGGCGCATTGACAACGCAAGGGCTTTGACTTCCTCTATCGTATCGGAAGGCGTTGTTGCGTCAAGACTGAGGTTGCGGAACGTCTGCACCTCACCTTGCGAATCCAGCACGACGATGGGGATGGTGTTGTTGCCCTCCATGACCTTGAGCACCAACTGCAAATCGGTATTCTCGTCGGCATTGTTGAGCGAGCGCATTGCCTCTGCCCATATCTCGGTGTCTGCACGTTCTCCACTCGACAAATCACGAACGAGGGCATTGGACACAACAAGCGAAGCCACAGCCAACGCCACAGCCGACACCACCAGGAGTATCTTCACATGCTTTATTTTATCTGTCCACTGCATTAATTCATTATTTGATTATGGAAGAGAGAACCACCAATCGGTCAGTCTCAAATCTCAACCCTTAACACTCAACTCCACCAACTGACTCTAAACACTAAACCCTCTCAACTGACTCTAAACACTCAACCCTCAACTCTAAACTCTCTCAACTGACTCTAAACTCTAACTGATACGTTTCTATGGCAGAGCGTCCGCACTCATAACCTTCTTCGTACAAGGCGATAAGACGGTTGATGTTTCGCTCCATCCGTCCAACCTCAAGCTGGCGCCTTGGTCGGATGGCAATAATCTTGCCCTCGTCCTCCAGCTGTTCAACCAACTGCAACTGTTCATTGTACACCGCGCAACGATGGCTCAACGCCTCACGAAGATGCGGGAATCGGTTATAGATGAAGCGAGGCACACGGATATCCTTCTCCGTCTTTCTGTACCCACGGTTGCGGGTCAGGACGACCACGTTCCGGTCATACCCCTTTTCCATGGCACGCAAGACGGGAATGGAGTCGACGATTCCTCCGTCGAGCATCGGGATACGGTCAACAAAAACCACGGGGCACACATACGGAAGACTCATCGATGCCTTGCAGATATTGACCAAACGGTCGTAATTGTACGGTTCGTGCAAGTAGCAAGCCTTGCCTGTCAGGCAGTCGGTAGTAACCATTTCAAAATAAGACTTGTTGGCACGATACTTTTCAAGATCATAAGGCAAGAGGGAAACCGGCATCTCATGGAAAAGAAAATTCATGTCAAGGATGCTGTGCTGACGAGGCAGGAAACGGAGTCCGATGTATTTGTAGTCGCGTAGCATTTCGATGTTGGAAGTGCGCGCCCGGCCTCGCTGGCGACTCATAAACGAGAGTCCGTTACAGGCTCCCGCCGACACGCCTACGACATACGGAAAATGGAGTCCAGCGTCAAGGAAAGAATCCAAAACGCCACAAGTGAAGACACCACGCATACCTCCGCCTTCCAAAACAAGGCCCATTTTTCCACAATCGAACATACAAAACGTCTTTTTCTTCGCAAAGATACATACTTTTTCAAATATTTTTGCTAAATTTGCGCAAATAATTACCTTTTATTATATAAAGAACCATGTTATTCAGCAAACAAACCTATATCGACCGTCGCAACGTGCTCAAGAAGCGCATCGGAAGTGGCCTCATTATTATCATGGGAAACAACGATTCCCCAATGAATTATCCCGCAAACGTATATCGTTTTCGCCAAGACAGTTGCTTCCTGTACTATTTCGCCCAGCAACGCGATGGACTGGTTGGTGTCATTGATACCGACGAGGACAAGGAATACCTCATCGGCAATGATATCGACATTGATGATATCGTTTGGTTTGGACAGGTGGATAGCGTGGCAGACATGGCGAGCCAGATTGGTGTTGCCAACAGCGCTCCCATGAGTCAGTTGAAGGTATTGGTGGACAAGGCCAAGAGCCAGGGTCGCAAGATTCACTACCTCCCACCCTACCGTCATGACATACAGATTCAGTTGATGGACTTGCTGGGCATTCATCCCAGCCAACAACGTGCGCAGGCTTCTGTCGAACTCATCAAGGCAGTGGTGGACCAGCGCGCGGTAAAGTCTGCCGAAGAAATCGTCGAGATAGAAAAGGCGTGCGCCATCGGCTATGAGATGCACACAACCGCCATGAAACTGTGCAAGCCCGGCGTCACCGAGCAATACATTGCCGGCATCATCGGTGGTATAGCCAGCGCCAAGGGATGCATCACCAGCTTCCCCAGCATCCTGTCGATGCACGGAGAAATCATGCATGGCTATCCTTCGCCCCGTGCACTTGAGGCCGGCCGCCTGATGCTTTGCGACGCTGGTGCCGAGACCAACGAGAACTACTGTAGCGACAATACACGTACAACTCCCATCAGTGGCAAGTTCACCCAGCGCCAACGCGACATCTACAACATCGTAGAGGAGTGCCACGACCACGCCCTGAGCATCGCTGCCCCTGGAGTGAAGTGGTGGGACGTACACTTTGGCGTGGCTCGCCTCATGACCGAGCGTCTCAAGGAACTTGGACTCATGAAGGGCGATACCGAAGAGGCTGTAAGGAACGGTGCTCACGCCATGTTCATGCCTCACGGACTGGGCCACATGATGGGTATGGACGTACACGACATGGAAGGTCTCGGTCAGACCTACGTCGGGTTTGACGACGAGGTACAGCCCAATCTGGAGCAGTTCGGAACCAACTGCCTGCGTTGCGGACGCCGTCTGCAGGAAGGTTGGGTCATGACCGACGAACCCGGCATTTACTTTATCCCTGCACTCATCGATGAGTGGCGTGCCAAGGGAATCAACAAAGACTTCCTCAATTTCGATATGCTCGAAACCTACAAGGACTTTGGAGGTATCCGCATCGAGGACGACATCCTCATCACAAAGGATGGTTGCCAGTTCCTTGGCAAGGACCGTATCCCCTACCATATTGACGAGGTAGAGGAATTCGTTGCTAATAACAAATAATCAAAACATAAAAACAAATGAAAAATTTCATCATCATGGCAATGGCCGCATTGGCGACATTGCCTTCTATGGCTCAGGAGGTCGGAGCCAAAGAGGAGAAGAAGGTGGACCCCAACAAGCCCGTGTTCACCACGGTTGTTGAGATTCCCATCACCAGCATCAAGAACCAGGCAAAGTCGGGCACATGCTGGGACTACTCTACCCTCTCTTTCTTCGAGGCTGAAATCCTGAAGAAGACTGGCAAGACCTACGACTTGTGCGAGATGTTCGTATGCAACAAGAACTACATGGACCGTGCTACTACCGTGGTACGCATGCATGGCGACGCTCAGTTCAGCGAAGGCGGTTCGGCATACGACGTACTGGCCATCCTCGAGAGGGACGGTATCTGTCCTGAGGAGGCTATGCCTCTGCCCGGTACCATGTACGGAGACACGCTGAACAACTTCAGCGAGTTCTTCTCGGTTATGACTCCTTATGTGGAGGCTGTTGCCAAGAGCAAGGCAAAGAACATCTCAAAGACCTGGAAGAATGGTCTGCAGGGCATCCTTGATGCCTATCTGGGCAAGTGCCCCGAGACCTTTACCTACGAGGGTAAGACCTACACTCCCCAGACCTTCGCCAAGAGCCTTGGCTTGGACTGGAACGACTATGTGTCAATCACCAGCTACACTCACCATCCTTTCTACAAGGAATTTGCAGTAGAGGTTCAGGACAATTGGCGTCAGCCCGGTTCATGGAACCTTCCCATCGACGAGATGGCTCGCGTTATCGACGAGGCTATCCGCTCTGGCTATACTGTGGCATGGGGTGGCGATGTATCTGACAAGGGATTCACCCGTCAGGGTTTGGCTATCCTCTACGACGCAGAGGGCACACCTACCGTTGAGGGTACCGACATGGATCGCTGGTTGGGTCTCTCAAAGACCGAGAAGCAGCAGAAAGTTGCTGACCTGGGCGTGAACGCTGCCGAGAAGACTCCTACACAGGAAATGCGCCAGGAGGAGTTTGACAATTGGGAGCTGACCGATGACCATGGTATGCTTATCTATGGTATTGCCAAGGACCAGAACGGTCGTGAGTATTATATGGTAAAGAATTCTTGGGGCGAGGCAGGTGAATACAAAGGCATCTGGTACATGTCCAAGAACTTCATCGTGGCAAAGACCATGGACTTTATGGTTAACAAGAATGCCATTGCCAAGGATATCCGCAAGAAACTCGGCATATAATTATGAGTTATCAGTGGAAATTCCAATTGCCAACTGAAGAACAACAAGAAACAGCAAAGACATTAGCCCACGAATTAGGAATCAACCCTGCACTGGGTTGGCTCCTAATGCGAAGGGGTATCAAAAACCAACAGGAAGCCAAGCGCTTCTTCCGCCCACAACTCAACGAACTGCTTGACCCATTCCTTCTGAAGGACATGGACAAGGCGGTGGATCGCCTCAATGAGGCATTGGGCAGGAAAGAACGCATCTTGGTGTATGGCGATTATGATGTAGATGGTTGTACAGCCGTTGCGCTGGTTTACAAGTTCTTGCAACAGTTCTATTCGAATGTGGACTACTATATCCCCGATCGTAACGAGGAAGGATATGGTGTTTCGCATAAGGGGGTGGACTATGCCAACGAAACCGGCGTCAAACTCATCATCGTCCTCGATTGCGGTATCAAGGCCATTGAGGAAATTGCATACGCCAAGTCTCTGGGAATAGACTTTATCATCTGCGACCACCACGTACCCGATGACGTACTGCCTCCCGCTGTGGCCATTCTCAATGCGAAGCGAGAAGACGACACCTATCCTTACAAGGATTTGTCTGGTTGTGGTGTTGGATTCAAGTTCATGCAGGCTTTTGCCATGGACAATGGCATCGAGTTCTCGCAACTCATCCCATTGCTCGACCTTTGTGCAATCAGCATTGCCTCGGACATCGTACCTATCCTGGGAGAAAACCGAGTATTAGCATACCACGGTCTTCGCCAGCTCAACAGCAACCCCAGCGTGGGTGTCAAGGCAATCCTTGACATCTGCAGTTTGGGCGAGAAGGAGATAACGATGAATGACATCATCTTCAAGATCGGTCCGCGAATCAATGCATCTGGTCGTATGCAGAATGGCAAGATGGCAGTCGCATTACTCGTCGAGAAGGATCCTGTCCAGGCTTTGCGCAAAGCTGAACTCATCAACGATTTCAACGAGCAACGCAAGGACCTTGACAAGAGCATGACGGAGGAGGCAAACAAGATTGTGGAGAGTCTGGACCACCAGCACGAACCCCACTCTATCGTCATCTACAACGAGGAGTGGCACCGCGGTCTCATCGGCATCGTGGCTTCACGCCTAACAGAAATCTATTTCCGTCCTGCTGTAGTACTTACACGTACAGACGACATTGCAACGGGTTCTGCTCGCTCTGTTAGTGGTTTTGATATCTATAAGGCTATTGAAAGTTGTCGCGACATTCTTGAAAACTTCGGTGGGCATACCTATGCGGCTGGTTTGTCGCTGAAGGTTGAGAACATACCCGAGTTCAAGCGCCGTTTTGAAGAGTATGTGGAAAAGCACATCACTCAGGACCAAATCAGCGCCCAGCTCGAGATTGAATACGCATTGAACTTCAAGGATATCAACCGTAAGTTCTTCAATGACCTCAAGAAGTTCTATCCTTATGGTCCTAACAATCCAAAACCATTATTCTGCTCGTTGCAAGTTTATGACTATGGAACAAGCAAGGTGGTTGGACGTGAGCAGGAGCACATCAAACTGGAACTTGTTGACAACAAGAGCAACAACGTCATGAACGGTATCGCCTTCGGTCAGAGTTCGCAGGTTCGCTTCATCAAGAGCAAGCACTCCTTCGGTATTGCCTATACCATTGAGGAGAATACGCACAAACGAGGCGAAGTGCAGTTACAGATCGAGGACATCCGTCCAAGCGAATAGACATCGTATTTAATTATAACGCTAAATTAAAATATCAACAAGGAAAAACCAACAGGAACTGTCAATAGGCATTTGTTGCGAAGGTTTTTCTTGGTTGATATTTTTATATAAAAGTACATGCAAACCACCACAACCGACTTTCGTTCCCTACTAAAGGAGTATTGGGGCTACGATGATTTCCGTGGCATACAACGAGAAATCATCGAGAGCATCACATCGGGGAAAGACACCTTGGGCCTGATGCCTACGGGTGGTGGCAAAAGCATCACGTTTCAGGTTCCTGCCCTTGCATCAGAGGGAATCTGTATCGTTATCACGCCACTTATTGCCTTGATGAAGGACCAAGTTGAGCACCTTCGGAAAAAAGGCATCAAGGCTACAGCAATCTACACTGGAATGACACACGAGAAAGTCATTACCACACTCGAGAACTGCATCTTTGGCGACTACAAACTACTATACATCTCACCTGAACGAATCAACAGCGAACTCTTTCAGGCAAAACTAGCACACATGGTTGTTAGTTTTATCTGTATTGACGAAGCACATTGCATATCGCAATGGGGATATGACTTTCGCCCCAGTTACCTGCAGATAAAGCAGATCAGAAAGATGGTGCCTCACGCACCTGTCCTGGCGCTTACCGCAACAGCTACTCCACCCGTAGTAACTGACATACAACGCCAACTGGAATTCAAGAGCGAGAACGTCTTTTGCATGAGTTACGAGCGTAAGAACCTCGCATACATAGTGCAAGAGGCAATAGAGAAAGACAATGCCATCAAAAAGCTATTGAAGGATAATGAGGGCAGTGTCATTGTCTATACACGTAACCGTGAACAAACAAAAGAATATGCTGAACTAATACAGTCTTGGGGATACACCGCCACGCATTATCATGCTGGACTGAGCAACGCAGAAAAAGACGAAAGACAAGCAAAGTGGCAAAGTGGAGAGATACGAATCATGGTATCAACCAATGCCTTCGGCATGGGAATTGACAAGGCTGATGTGCGTTTGGTTATTCATGCAGGCGTACCTGATGCCATTGAATCGTATTTCCAGGAAGCTGGCCGTGCCGGTCGCGACGGTCAACCTGCTAAGGCTATCCTGCTCTATAACTCTAATGACATCAAAACACTAAAGAAAAGAGTTGACGAGGCATTCCCCCAAAAAGAACAGATCAAACAAATCTACGAAGAAGTTTGTTGCTATCTGCAAATAGCAACTGGATTCGGACAAGGTTTACGCAAGGAATTTAACATGCAGGATTTCTGCAAGAAGTTCCATCACTTCCCAACAATGGTGGAAAGTGCATTGGCTCTGCTCACAAAAGCGGGATATATAGAATATACCGGTTCTGAAGAGGGGGCAAGCCGAATCATGATCAACGTAACAAGAGACGAACTGTATCACATCCAGGAGGCAAGCAAGAACGCGGATACCATTTTCAACACGCTATTCCGCTTCTATGCCGGACTATTTGCCAGGTTTGTCGTTATTGATGAGTCTCTTATCTGCAAAGCAATCGGTATCACACCAGAACAACTCTATAACGAGTTAAAGCAACTCAACCACCAACGCATCATCTCATACATCCCAAGGAAGAACATTCCTCACATCTCGTTTACACGTGAAAGAAAAGAAAAAGAGGATATAATCATTCCCACAACAGTATATGAAGAGCGAAGAGCTATTCTCCAAACGAGAATAGAAGCAATGATAGAATACATCACAGAAGATGATACATGCAGAAACAGGTACCTACTTTCGTACTTTGGTGAAAAGAAAACAGAGGACTGTCATCAATGCGACATCTGCTTAGAATACCAAGAGCAAGGACATCCTATTAAGAATCTTGTAGAGAGTGTAACGAACTTTATCACAGGAAAGAAAAGTGACGCTCAGATAAAATACGAGAAAGAGTATAAATGCATAAAAGAATCCATCATTCAGCAATTGCAAGAAAAAGGTAGCATTCTGCCCTTCATGCTCAATCTCGAAGACTTCGATGAAAGTATAGCAAGAGATGTCATAAAACAAATGTGTGATGATGAAGAAATCATTCACGATGATGCGTTCCACATCTCACTAAATATGAAAACAAAGTAACAATATACGTTATCAATACAGCAACAAGAACACACTTTACATTATTCCAGAACAACATAATAACAGCATTTACATTATTACGGAACAAGAAGATAACAGCATTTACATTATTACGGAACAAGAAGATATACTACGATTTTACTGCCAATCCCGAGCAATCCGGACATACTGCCGTTGCATCCTTTGTCATTCGGTATACCATACAACGAAAGAAGCCCCGGGCGAATGCACGGGGCTTCATCATGAAAAACGGCGGCTACCTACTCTCCCACGGGTGTGCAGTACCATCGGCGCGGGCGGGCTTAACTTCTCTGTTCGGGATGGGAAGAGGTGGAACCCCGCCACTATAGCCACCTGAATAGCGGTGACAT
>JAZUKS010000043.1:0-29295 GCA_045643405.1 Bacteroidaceae bacterium
GGCCTTTACCTCCTCTGCAGATGAACTTGCGCTAAGTTTCTCAGCAGCAGATACTGCATCCTGCAACTTAGTGATAGCCTGCTCAACCTGGCTGTTGTCAATGTAACCCTCAGCAGTCTTAGCCACGCCACACATCTCCTCATAGAGAGCATTGCTGTTTACACCAATATAGTATACACGTACATCGCTCCAGATAGTCCAGCTGTCAGCTGGAACTGTACCGTCAATACCATTGTCGCGGAAACCGATGCGAAGAGGATCGCCATCCTTGAGCAAGTTAGCAGTAATGGTGTTTACGTAGGGAGTCTCAGCTACATTGAAGTATACACGAGCACCTTCCATTGAGTTGGGAGCCCAAAGAGGATTCTCATCGTCACCAGTAAGGTTAACATCATTGCTGTAGAGTTGAGTAGCGCTTGCACCTACATGCTGGCTAACCAACTTAACGGCTGCATTGTTAGCATAAAGTTCTGCAGAAACGTTGGCACCCTCTGCAGCATAGTTGTCAGTATTGCCACCGCTGCGGCTCAAACCATGAGCTGTGATGCGATAAGCACCAGCGGGCAGGTCTGCCAAAGATGTATATGCATCAAAAGAAACGTTCCATACCTCTGCGGTATTTGCACGAGCCTTGAAATTGTCTGAGTTACATGTCCAATTAGCAGGAGAAGCACTCTCGGTGGTATTCTGCTCGAAACCAAGGTTATCGAACAAAGCTGTCAACTCAATGGGGTTGCTTTCGCTTGCAGTAGGAATAGCGGCCTTAATACCAGCCTTCACGAAATCTGTGTAACCGCTTATCCATGAAGTAACCTGCTCTGCAGAAGCAGTCTTGTCCTCATAAGCACCCTTATATTCATCGTACTTGTCACCCAATTCAGCAATGAAGGAATACTTATCCATATCACCACCTACCTGCTCAACAAACTTAGCCAACTGAGCATAAGCAGAAACCTCAGCCTTGACTGTCTTCATGATGTCATTGATAGCACCTGCTGCTGCCAAGCAGTCCTCGCTGGCAGTAAGACCATCAGCCTTCTTCAACTCACTGTCAAGAGCGTCCTTGGTAGCCTCGCTATAGTAATACTTAGCCTCCTCTGCATAGTTGTCAACATAAGGCTGTGCAGCCTCTGTAGCACTACTCAAGGCCACCATACCAGGATTATCAACGGGACCTGCATAGAAGAGTCTGAAGTTATCAACAGCAAACCATTTCACATGACCGGGAGTGAAACCATAACCAATCTTCAAGTCACCACCCATGTGAGTAATCAGCAATTCATAACGACGAGGATTACTGCTACCGGAAGCGCCATATACATTTGCTACCTCTGCAGCATAGTGAGCAGCACCACTCTCTGCATACAATTCACAACCAGATACAGGGGTATCAGCAGTACCGGTAGTTGCAATCGCATCAGCTCTCAAGATATAGGTACCCTGAGGAAGGTCGCTGATTACCTGGTAGATGTTACTTGCAGTGATACTAGCACCAGAAGTCCAGTTCTGTGAGAAGTTATTCAGACCATACTCCGAACTTTCTGCATCAGTTTCATCATCCCAAATAGGATATGCCTTGTTGTTCTGGATAAGCATATTACTATACTCATCAACCCATCCTGAAGGTTCAGAACTTCTGGCACCCTCAAAAGTAGGATTGACAATCTTCGAGGTCACCTCAAAAGGATTCTCGGGAGTTGCATGATTGTAAGCGTAGTTGAGAATCAACTCGTCAACCTTGGCACCAGCTGCATTGATTGCCTCAACATCTGTACTTGTCAGCACACCTGCATAGCTACTCAATTCAGCCTCTGTATAACCCATGTCGAATGCCTCATTCAACTTGTTGTACAATGAGCACTGAGCATTATATACATCATACTTCTCTGGTGTCATAAAGGCCCATGTGCACGACCAACCCTCCTTTGTTGCAGGGTCGACCATATAGATACCATCGTAGGTACCCATTGGAGCACCATTACCATTGGTCAAGTCCTCTCTTTCAGGACTCCATCCCAACAAGTAAGTGCCATAATTTACAGGGTCGTCATCAGTATACTTGTCGCTACCGAAGTTAGGACAAGAGTGTGCGGTAAGAATATTGAAACCGCCTTCAGTACTGGTGAACTCCCAAAGGGTAGACCAAGTTGCCTGATTGTTGAAGTCGGTGTACACATCCTCTGCACTTTCACGACCCAGCAAATGCTGCTTGTCAGCAGAGGCGCAATACAACTTGAAAACGCCCTCGCCCTGATCCTGCATCTCGTACAAGAATGCGACACTCACATCCTCCTTGATACATGCGTGATTGCCCCAGGCACCACCCTTGGTTAAAAACTTACCCTGCTTTACATTGTAGATGTACGCTTTTTCGGGTACAGCATCTGTAACAAGCGACAAACTTGGTTGAGACCAACTCTGCGCATTTGCTGCAACAGCCGTCAAAGCAAACGAAAAGATAGAAAGTAATCTTTTTCTCATGGTTTCTTTGATTTTGTTAATAATTTGTCATTCCAATTTTACGGAGCAAAAATATAAAAAATATGGCACACAACCAAATTGCGTGCCATATTTTTATATTGTAACGTGTTAAAATCATTTATAACCCACGGAAATAGGTTATAACGTGATTCAGAACTGCCACCACTTCTTCTTGGGAGCTTCATGAACCTGTCCCATTTCCTCCATGAGTACTTGCTCGTAGGTTTTGTGATCATGAATCATGGTGTAGATAGTGCCCCAGTCAGGCAAGCCACCAACATTACGGTCATCAATCCAAAGATCCACCTTCAGTTTACGACTAAAATGAATGTTTTTTTCTGTATCTTCCTCAGGGAAATCCTTGTTTACTGCATAGAACTCCACACCACGTTTCTTGCACCACTCCACAGCAGCCTCAAGCAAATCACCTTCGCGCACACTCCACAATATCAGCTTATGACCTTCGTCAATAAGCATCTTCAAAGTCTGCGTAGCAAAAGGTAACTCTCTGCCTATCTCTGGATAACAATGCTCAACTATTGTTCCGTCAAAATCAACTGCTATTGTCATTTTCTTAGGAGGGGATTCTATAAATTTCTTTTAGCAAGTAACAAATTATTTTGCATAGCTTACTGCACGTGTCTCACGGATAACAGTAATCTTCACCTGACCTGGATAAGTCATCTCGTTCTGGATACGTGTAGCTATGTCAGTAGACAAGATCTCAATCTGCTTGTCGTCAATCTTGTCAGCACCAACGATAACGCGCAACTCACGACCAGCCTGGATAGCATATGTCTTGGTTACACCCTGATAGCTCATGGCAATGTTCTCCAAGTCCTTCAGACGCTTGATGTATGCCTCAACAATCTCACGACGAGCACCGGGACGAGCACCACTGATGGCATCGCAGATCTGAACGATGGGAGCAATGAGTGTCTCCATTTCCATCTCCTCATGATGAGCACCAATCGCATTGCAGATATCAGCTTTCTCCTTGCACTGCTCAGCCAACTTGGCACCATAAAGAGCATGGGGCATTTCGGGATCCTCATCAGGAACCTTACCAATATCATGCAACAGACCTGCACGCTTTGCCTTCTTGGGGTTCAATCCCAGTTCTGCGGCCATGACTGCACACAAGTTGGCAGTCTCACGTGAGTGCTGTAAAAGGTTCTGGCCATAAGAACTACGGTATTTCATCTTACCGATGATACGGATGAGATCGGGGTGCAAACCATGAACGCCGAGGTCAATTGCAGTACGCTTACCGGTCTCCATGATTTCCTCTTCAACCTGCTTCTTCACCTTGGCAACCACCTCCTCAATACGAGCGGGGTGAATACGACCATCAGCAACCAACTGATGCAAAGCCAAACGGCATATTTCACGACGGACAGGGTCGAAGGCAGAAATTACAATAGCCTCGGGAGTATCATCTACAACGATTTCCACACCGGTTGCAGCCTCCAAGGCACGGATATTACGACCCTCACGACCGATAACACGGCCCTTGACATCATCATTCTCGATATGGAATACTGTAACGCTGTTCTCCACTGCAGTTTCAGTAGCAACACGCTGGATGGTCTGGATGATGATACGCTTAGCCTCTTTATTGGCATTCAGTTTTGCTTCATCCATGATCTCGTTAACATAAGAAGCCGCTGCAGTACGAGCCTCATCTTTCATGCTCTGAATCAACTGTTCCTTTGCTTCTTCCTTGCTCAAGCCACTGATTTCTTCCAACTTGTTACGTTCCTGCTCTACCAGACTTGCCTGACGCTGGTTGAGTTCTTCCTCACGCTGCTGAAGGGCTGTTTGCTGCTGCTCGGTACGAGCGCGCATGTTCTCAACCTCCTGCTTCTTGCGATTCAGTTCATCCTGGCGCTGGTTCAAACTCATCTCGCGCTGCTTGATGCGATTCTCGCCCTGCTGGATCTGCTGGTTACGCTGCTGAACCTCCTTCTCGAGTTCTGCCTTCTTGTTCAGGAACTTCTCCTTGACCTCAAGTAGTTTCTTTTGCTTCACTACTTCAGCCTCCTTCTCAGCCTTTTCCTGAGCAGCGGCCTCAAGCTTCTTCATCTTGCCGGGCAACGTCACACGGTACAGAACCATTATCCATACCGCTATAATTACCACAGCTACAACAATTGCTATTATATATTCCATAAGAAATATAAATCGGTTTTTAGTTAATATTAATTAGTTTATAAGTTAACACACAAAACCGACAGCAATTCAACAAAAAAGGTGATTGTTTACCTACTTTTCCCCTAATGACGCATCTACATCATTAACCAATCCTCTCAATATATCGGCGATGGGTCCTAAATTGGACATACGCTCCGTACGCTTGAGTGCAACGGCTATTTCCAGAGCCACCATGGTAAGGTACATACTTGTACCAAGATTGCCATATGTATTGGCATAATAATTCAGTCTCTGGTTAATGAGTTTCTCTGCTTCACGATATAATTCCTCGTCTTGACGATCAATCGTCGCAGGATACATCTGACCACCCAGTTTCAGGGTTATAGAGAGTTTATCACTTACATCTGCCATTATCTTTCGGCTTTAAGTATAGCGATACAATTGTCGATATCTCTCACCAGCTTTGTAATACGCTGCTTAGCATTGCGTGTATCGTTATCGCTCAGCTGCAGCATACGTGCTGTCTTCAAATCGGCATACTGGACTTTGAGCTGCTTGTTCTCATCGTCCAAAGTCTGAATACGAGCATCATCTTCAGTCACCTGCTGCCACAACTGAGCGTTCTGCTGCTCAAGTTCTTTGTTGCGCAGAATAAGTTGCCTTACTTTAGTTTCAAGCAACTTTACCAACTGAATATCTTCATCTTTCATACGTGACTATATGCCTAATTCGGGACAAAATTAACACTTTTACCCGAAGTATCAAAATAATTTTCTGTTTTTTTACAATTATCAGCTCTCAACCGAAGGCTTGGGTTCCTTTTTCGCCAACATGACAATTGTATACACATAATCCGTCATCCACTGCTCACTGTACATTAGCTGCTGCTGATACTGGCGAATGCTGACACAGGTACGACGAACGCCCTCGTCCTTCCAAACCGGACGAGTCATAATCTGATGAACTTGCTTCTCCACCATGCCTCGCATAGCCTTTTTGAAAAAACTAGGCAAGCGGAACTTCCACTTCATCAGGTTACCCATAAGCATCATCAAGTCTTGACTGAACCCCTGGAACATTATGAAATAAGTTTGCACATCCTGAACCTTCTTGCAACGCTTCTTTACGCTTGAATCAATCTCTGCAAAAAAGTTCTCAGGCAAACTGTACATATCCATCAACAGTTTCTGACAATGCTTCTTCTCACCAAGTCCTAATTTATTATTTACAGTTTGGACATGGAAAGTCTGCTTGAACACTCTCAGGTCGGGTAATGAACCTAAATTATTGATACCCAACTGAGCAGCCATAACTGATTGATAATATACACGAATCAGTGTCATGAAGTCCTCCATTCCACCTACACGTACCTGTTCTTCTTTCTTTTTGCCAAATAATTTACTAAAAAATCCCATTATCTTATTATTGTATATTTACATAAAATCAAAGGAGTCCCCGTGTTACTTTTCGGAATTCTCCTCTAGCACTTTCAGCAGGTACTGACCATACTGATTCTTGAGCATTGGCTGAGCCAACTCACGCATTTTTTCTGCCGTAATCCAACCACGGCGATAGGCTATGCCCTCAAGACAAGCCACCTTCAATCCCTGTCGTTTCTCAATGACCTCAATAAACGTACTGGCCTCCGACAAAGAGTCATGAGTACCCGTATCCAACCATGCAAAACCACGACCTAACGTCTGCACCTTCAGTTCGCCAGCCTCAAGAAACTCCTGATTTACCGTGGTAATCTCCAGTTCTCCACGCGCTGAAGGTTTAATGCGAGCAGCAATATCTACCACCTTGTTGGGATAGAAGTATAAACCCACTACAGCATAATTGCTCTTGGGATGCGCTGGCTTTTCCTCGATACTCAAGCAGTTGCCATCTTTATCAAATTCTGCCACGCCATATCGCTCGGGGTCATTTACCCTATAACCGAATACGGTAGCCTTCTTGTCTTCCTCTGCAGTACGGACAGCCTCCTTCAGCATACCCGAAAAACCTGCTCCGTAGAAAATATTATCACCCAACACCAAGCAAGCACTATCTTTACCAATGAAATCGCGTCCTATAATAAACGCCTGTGCCAAACCATCGGGTGAGGGTTGCTCCGCATATGCAAAATGCACACCATAGTCGCTGCCATCGCCAAGCAAACGCTTAAAACCCGGAAGATCGTATGGCGTTGATATAATCAGAATCTCTCGAATACCTGCCAGCATCAACACGCTGATAGGATAATAGATCATAGGTTTATCGAAAATAGGCAGCATCTGCTTGCTGACACCCTTTGTAATAGGGTAAAGACGCGTTCCAGAACCACCTGCTAAAACGATACCTTTCATAATAATATATAGAATATGTATTTATATTCAGAACATTGCCTTAAACAAAATCTTCACATCCATCCAAAGCGACCAGTTCTCAACGTAATAGATATCAGCATCCAAACGGCCTTCTTCGCTGACATGCTTCACACGAGCCCAACCTGTCATGCCCGACTTTACCTCGCGACGCAACAGACGCTTAGGGAGACGGTCAATATCAGAAGGTTCTTCCAGTTCATAACAGGCAGGTCCCACCAAACTCATGCTTCCTTTCAAGACATTAAAGATATTGGCGACTGAATTGCCTTTCCCACGGAAAGATATTCTGCTGAACACCCTACTGTTAGGACCGCAGCACCATTTGTATGAGAACGAAGAACCACGCTTCTTACGCTTAATAAAGAACGACTTAACGAGATAAATGAATGGGAAAAGCGTCAGCATAAAAAGCAAGACGAAGAACAAGTCAAACATTCTCTTCGCAACTCTATTGTGAAGCTTTGCCAATGGTTCGTCCTGGGGTGTAAGCAACACCGTATCGCTTTTACGCATCGATACAAAGTCAACATCCAGGTCATTGACAATTGGCACAACCAAACAGAACTTCACGGCACGCGCCTTGCAAGCATACTGTACGGATGCCACGTAATCCACGTTCATATTGTAGATGTCGCAGTACACCCTGCTTACCTGCGTTTGTTCCTCTATGAAAGCTGCCGCATCGTCCAGTCCACCCAGTCGTTGCAACTCCTCGGGCAATTCGACGCACTCAGAGCAAAACACGCCAAACACCCTTTCCGGATGCTTCAGTCTTGAGTAGAAAGCAATGAGATCCCCGCTCTCTCCTACAAGTACAGTTCCACCAAGTTTCTTCTTACCCATAGATTTTACTTATAGAATACTTTTGCACAAAGTTAAGAAAAAAGCCACTATTATCCTATTTTTGTCTTTGTTTTTTGCAAATCCGTGCGCATTTTAGGCAGAATTAACATTTTTACCACCTTATTTTTTTAATATATGACATAAAATCCGTACATTTGCACACTTATTAGCGAATACTACATTGTAATCAAATAAATCCAAAACAATATGGCAGAAACAAATTACAAAGAGAACCCCGCTGTGGAAGAAGAGCAAGGCGGTGGATTTTCGCTCAAAGACATTTGGAACATTGTGCTTATGCGATGGCCCTGGATTGTTCTTGGCGTTGTCGTTTGCTTGGCATGTGCATTCTTGTATCTGAAGTACCAGGTTCCCACCTACTCTGCAAGTGCCAAGATTCTGATCAAAGATGATAATGGCAACATGAACCAAAAGGGCGGTGGTAATTTGCTGAACCTTTCAGAAATGGGTATCATCAGCAACACCAATGGTTTCGACAACGAGTTGGAAATTCTTTCAAGTACAAGTATCTCTAATGCTGTCGTTAAGGCATTGAACTTGAACGTGCGTTACCACACTCCCGGTCGCTTCATCAACACCGAGCTCTACAAGCGCTCTCCCATTGTTGTGTCAATGAGCCAAGAGGTCATGGATACTCTTAAGTCGGCCATCAAGATGGAGATTACCCCCAATGGCAAAGGTTACAACGTAAAGACCGGTATAAGCATTGAGGGTCAGCCCCGTTCGAAGGAGACTGCCATCACAGCTTTCCCCGCTGCTATTGAGACTCCCGTTGGCACCATCTACTTGGAGCGCGACACAAAGAACAAGGAGATTGACCAGACCATTTTTGTCACCATCTCACCCGTCGGTTCTGTTGCACGCAGTTATGCAAGCAGTCTGTCTGCTGCCGCAAGTAGCAAGACAACAACGGTTGCCGTCCTCGGTTTGGTAGACACTCAACCCCAGCGTGCCGTTGATTACCTCACACAGTTGCTCGAGAGTTATAACGAGGATGCCAATGAGGACAAGAATGAGGTTGCGTCTAAAACAAAGCAGTTCATCAGCGAGCGTATCGAAGCCATCGGTGCTGAATTGGACACCACCGAGCACAACTTGGAGCGTTTCAAGAAGTCGAATTCTTTGATTAACCTTACCAATGATGCTACCAATGCTTTGGCTAGCACCACAGCTTATCAAAAGGAACAGGTTGAGATCCAAACTCAGATTACCCTTGTTAAGTCACTCATCGACTACGTTAATGATCCTGCCAACGATTCACAGGTCATCCCTGCTAACCTCGGTATCAAGGATGCTCTTCTTAATACACAAATTACCAGATACAATGAGTCTGTGTTGCTCTACAACCGTCTTGTAAAGTCGGGTGCTGAGAACAACCCTGCACTCATCAAGCTGGCAGATGAGGTTAAGGTGGCTCACGATGGTATTGTTCAGTCTCTGCGCAACATCGACTCTGACCTGAAGGTACAGAAGCGCAGCATTGACAACCAGTACAACCTGTTTGCAGGCAAGATTTCAAACACTCCCTCTCAGGAGCGTTTCCTTAACGATATCGGTCGCCAGCAGGAGATCAAGGCAGGTTTGTACTTGACTTTGCTTCAGAAGCGCGAGGAGAACTTGATTTCTTTGGCATCTACCGCAACCAAGGCAAAGTGGCTTGACGAGCCCCAGATTGGTGGTCAGGTATCTCCCAAGGCAAAGATGATTTGGATGGTAGCACTCTTGCTGGGTGTATGTATCCCCATCGCCATCTTCTACCTGCTCGAGCTCATGCGTTACCGCATTGAGGGACGTAGCGACGTAGAGAAACTGACTCGCATTCCTCTTATCGCAGATATTCCTTTTGCACACCTTCCCAAGGGCGAGGAGCGTTCGGTAGTGGTTGCAGAGAATAGCAATAACACCATGGAAGAGTCGTTCCGTGGTTTGCGTACAAATATGCGTTTCATCATGGACCAGGAAGAGAAGGTTATTATCTGTACTTCTACCATCCCCGGTGAGGGTAAGACCTTCGTCTGCACCAACCTTGCCATGTCATATGCATTGCTGGGCAAGAAGGTTCTGATTGTCGGTCTCGATATTCGTAAACCCCAGTTGGTACGCCTCTTCAAATTGCCTTCAGACAAGCGTGGTATTACCAACTACTTGGCTAACGACAATGCAGACTTCCAGTTGCTCGAGGAACAGATTCACCATAGCATCCTGAATGTCAACCTTGACATTATGCCCGCTGGTATCATTCCTCCCAACCCCGGTGAATTGATTTCTCGCTCTCGTCTTGATGATGCAATCAGTCACCTGCGCACCATGTATGACATCATTATCCTCGATACTCCTCCTGTGGGTCTTGTTAGTGATACCTTGGAATTGGGTCGTATCGCCGATGTTACTCTCTATGTATGTCGTGCAGACTACAGCCCCAAGGCAAACTTCGAACTTATCAACGGATTCAAGAGCAACGAGAAACTGCCTAAGATTTCATTGGTACTCAATGGCGTTGACCTTAAGAAGAAGAAGTACGGTTACTACTATGGTTACGGCAAGTACGGCAAGTACGGTTACCACAAGTATGGCAAGTATGGTCACTATGGTCACTACGGACACTATGGACATTATGGTGTTTACGGCAGTTATGGCCACGAAGAGACTACCAGAACCGGTAAGGCTCACACCGAGAAGTAATCACACGAAGAATATAGATAACAAGATCCCGCTACTGCATTTCCTTGCGGCAGCGGGATTCTTATTGAATATACCAACAATAATGTGATGAAGAAACACATTCTACTATCCCTCACCAGTATGCTGTGCGCCTCTGCCACAGCACAGGTTTCACGTCTTGCTGATGACGTGGAATACCGAACAGAGTTGAATGCCCAGTTCAGCAATGGTGACAATGCCCCATTCTGGTTCTCTGCCAACCGTTACGGATTGGCTACAACCAACGATAAGGGCGGTTACTTACGTGCGTCTATTGAGCGCAACATCGAGTCAGACTCACAACGTAACTGGCGCATTGGTTATGGTGCCGACATTGCCGTGCCCGCCAATTACAACAGTCATTTCATCGTGCAACAGTTATATGGCGAGGTGCAGTATAAAGCTGTACGTCTGACTGTGGGACAAAAAGAACGTCCACTTGAAATGAAGAATCAGCAACTCACTTCGGGTGGTATGGCAATGGGCATCAATGCACGCCCCATACCACAAGTAAGATTGGAGTTAGCCGACTTCTTTGTCATCAAGAAGACCAACAACTGGATTGCCCTTAAAGGTCATCTCGCATATGGCGCTTATACCGACAACAAATGGCAGCGTGAATTCAATGGTGGTAACAAAGAAGCGGTGTATAACGCCAACTCACTCTATCATAGCAAGGCAGGATACCTTCGTATCGGTAACACGGAGCAGTTCCCACTTGTGTTCACTGGTGGTGTGGAAATGGTCTGTCAGTTTGGCGGAACCGTATGGAACCGCAACATTAAGGGGTCAGCCCCCGATGGCAGTTACAAACTATACACAGGTGTAGGCGATTTCTTTAAGGCATTCATCCCCTCAGGCAGCGACGTTACCGATGGAGACAACCCAAATGTCATGGGCAACACCGTAGGTTCCTATCAAGCACGTCTCGACTACCACGGGAATGGATGGGACGCCAGTATCTATGGCGAGCACTTTTTTGAGGACCACAGTCAGATGGGATGGGACTTTGCATGGAAAGATTTCCTTTGGGGTGCAGAGGTCAACCTGCCCAAGAATCCGTTTGTTTCAACCATCGTTGCCGAGCACATGCGAACTACCGACCAATCGGGACCAGTACTGACAGCATATGGAGATAAAGTACACAACATCGGTGGTCAGGACAACTACTACAACCACAACATCTACGGTTCTTACCAACATGCAGGTTTTGTTATGGGTAGTCCCTTACTCCTCTCTCCTATCTACAACAATGATGGCCGCATTGTCTGTCGCGACAATCGTATCACCGCATGGCATTTAGGCATCAAGGGCGAACCGGTTCAGGATGTTAGTTACCGCATCCTTTTCACACACGAGAAGAGTCTCGGCAATTTCAACCTCCCCCACGACAATCCGAACAAGGGTGATTTCCTCCTTGTTGAGACAACATACAAACCTCAGCAACTTAAAGGATTTGCTTTCACGGCAAGTTACGGTATGAACCATGGCGAGCTGTTAGGCAACACCCATGGCGGAATGCTCACCGTGTCATATAATGGATGGATAAACAGAAAATGAACTTGAACATGAAAAAAATACATTATATTATAGTACTCTTGCTTGCCAGCATCTGCTGTATGTCCTGCGAGAACTTCCGCGACAACAATGGCGAACTTGGCGGAATGTGGCAACTTACCCAATGGCGTACACGCAGTTCGTCAGGGCAGATAGACTCACTCGTAGCCAACAACATTCGTGAAGACTCAACCTTAGAAAACAAGCACAAATTGTACTATGCCATTCATCGTGACGTTTTTCAGGTAAGCGATGCGGCAGAATTCTACAACACACGTTATTATTGTACATTCAGTCTTACGGGAAACAACGAGATTGTATTAGGCAATCTTGTTGATTTCAGCGGTTCGCTTTTGGTAGATGGTACAAATGCACAGCGCAACTACTCCAAGTACGCTGAATTCGGAATTCCCTATGACGGACGCTATCACATTGATGTCCTTACTGACGAGGACTTACGACTGAGTTTCAAGGACAACATCTTAGTATTCCGAAAATACTAAGTCCACTCATATTTTATAACGCAAAGACGCAGAGTCACAAAGATTATCAAATCTATTAAAACTCTGCGTCTTTTGCATTACAGCAAATCACGAACCATTCACTCTCTCTTTACGAATACGAAAGACCGACCTATCTCAGAAGACATAGTCAAAATATATGCTGGGAAAAGTCTTACTTAACCAGAGAAATCTAAAACTTCTTGCCGAATATGATGCTGACAAATGTCAGCCATAAAGTGCGAAGGTCAAACCAGAAAGAACGATGCTCCAGATAATAAAGGTCGTAATTCAAACGGCGGAGCATCTTCTCCATCGTATCCGTGTAGCCGTTATATAATGTGGCATAACTGGTTACACCAGGACGTATCTGATAGAGGAAAGCGTATCGTGGGTCGTGTTCCATAATCTGATCTATGAAAAACTTGCGCTCTGGACGATAACCGATAAAGGCCATATCACCGCAGAAAACATTCCATAACTGCGGTAGTTCATCAAGATGATGCGAACGTAAGAACTTTCCCACCTTCGTCAAACGAGGATCATCATCACCTCCTGCGTGACTGAGAGCAGGACCGAATTTCTCTGCATCCAAACGCATTGAGCGGAACTTATAGATACGGAAGGGACGGCCAAAACGCCCTAAACGCTCTTGCGAGTATATAGCCGGACCGCCATCATCCAACTTAATCAGGATGTAGCATAAGAGAAACAAAGGCGAGGTGAGCACAAGCATGATGGTAGAGAAGAAGAGGTCAATAAGACGCTTTGTATTTCGCTCAACACTATTCATGCCATCAGGAATGAAATCTATCTCGCTACCCAGCACAGCACTCTTGGGCATACCCATCGAACCGAAATTCTGCTGTTTACGACGAATGACAGCAATAGGTGGATTTGCCTCCCAAGCCTCACGTCCATACTCCATATTCCATTCCTTACGATGAATCTTCTCTTCACGACGATGAATGAGATAGGTAATAAGTGTCTGAATGGCAACCCAGCACAACAAGTCTGTCACCGCTAAAATGGTAAGATTGTACTGTGCCATAACCCCTATCATATTCATGGCAGCAAAGAAAAGAAAAAGGATGAGAATAACCAAAGGAACGAAAGACGGACGAATACCCATACGGATAAAACGATGCTGTAACAAGTTACGGTCGGGCACCAGCATAGCACGTCCCTCACGCACACGCTTGTGGATGACACGCAGGATGTCAAGCATAGGCACCATAACGACACCCATAACGACCATAAGCATTCCCTCTGGCATGGTCTTGCCACTCTGCTGAATGAGCGAGAGGGTAAGATAACTCAGAACATATCCTATGGTATACGAACCGGCATTACCGATGATGGTCTTCTTCCACTTCGGACTGAAACGCTTTAGGATGGTATAAGGAACGGTAATACCCAACAAAGCTCCCGAAACAAGTGTGCCAAGCAAGAAATCAAAGGTAAAACTCATACAGAAGAAGATACCTGCAACAATGGTTGCCATTCCTGCCCCCAATCCGTCAATGTCGTCAAGCAAGGCAACCGTCTCGGTAATATACATCACCAGCAACACCGCCACAAGTGCCCCCACCCATATAGGTAACTCATACACACCAAATACCCCTTGAAGATCGGTAACCTGCAGCATCGAAAAAGGGAACATGCATGCCGTTGCCAGCAAAGCCAGAAACTTTACCTTGGTACTGGTGCCATGAATATCATTCTTCAATCCTACGATAAACATGATTGCACATCCCGCAATAACCTGCATGATGCGCAAACCCGAGCGCTCTACCTTTGCGGCACTCAATACGTCCTCACCTATCAATTTTGGAATGCCCAAACAGATGCACAAGGCAAACAGCAGGATGGGTAGCATCGCCAAACCACCTACTTCAACCATTGAGGGGTCTTTCTTCTTTTCAATGTCGGCTTTTTCGTGGAAGAACATGCCACTGGTGCTGAAAACCCTCATTCTTGGCAAAATCAAGAACGAAACGATAAATCCAACGACCAGGGGAACAAAGCCCATCCACATATATAATTCTTTCATCAATAATGTTAGTACAAAAGCAAAATGGTTGCTCTATTTTAATAGTTCCTGATAAATACTAAAATGTTTCTCTATGACCATATCCACAGAAAACTCCTGCTCAGCCTTCTTTCTTGATGCGATTCCCATTCGCTGTCGCAAATCTTTGTTATCCAATAGGACGGAGAGCTTCTCCGCCAGTTTCTCGGGACACTTTATGGGAATCAGGAATCCGTTGACTCCATCATCCACCGTTTCACGGCAACCCACCCAATCGGTGGTGATAATGGGACGACCGATGGCAGTCGCCTCAATAAGCGACTTAGGTACTCCTTCACGATAATACGAGGGGAGCAACACAATGGAAGACTGCAGAAGTATCTCTCTGATATTATCACAATGCCCCATGTACTTGATGTACTTTCCATCGCAAACACGATCGAGGTACTCCTTACTGATAGCCTGCGGATTGGTTTCCAACAGACCGCACAGCAAGAATCGCACCTTACCCTCGTACTTGTTCTTGATAGACAATGCGGCATCCACGATGTCAGTAACACCTTTCTCCTTTACCATTCGCGATGTAAAGATGACATTCAATACGTCATCTTCAGGTTCAGGGGTAAAGGAAAAAACGTCCAAGTCTACTCCCGACCCCTTGATATACCTGCACTGTTCCTCCTTGATGGCACCACTGTCTACAAACAGAGCCTTATCGCTGGAGTTTTGGAAAATGGTCAGCACATTCTTACGGCGATGTGCATAGGCAACAATCTTCAAGAAGACTTTCTTGACCAATGTGTCTGCCTTGCCAGTACTGAAGAACACGCCCAACCCATTAATGGCATTAACCACACATTTCGCACCAGCAGTCTTGGCTGCCAATCCGCCCCAAAGCACTACCTTCAGGCTCACATGATGGATGATATCGGGTTGCTCCTCCTTATACAACTTCTTGAGGAAACGATAAGTTTTCAGTTCTTCACGGATATTTGTTCCAACGCGGTTGATAGGCAATTCGATGAACCTGCAGCCCATCTGCCTAATCGCATCAGCATACCCAGTATCCTGAGCAACAACAGTCACGTCATTGCCAGCCTTCAGCACTGCCTCCACTAATTTTTGGCGGTGCGATATCAACTGATAGTCGATACTGAATACGTAAAATATCCTTTTTCCTGTTATCATTTCACCCTTTCTGTTGAGGTATCTCTATAAAAACGTACAAAGTTAACACATTTTTTGCTTAAATCAGTACATTTGTGCAACTATCTGCACTTTAAGGAATGAAAGCAAAAGAAAAAGAGGTTTGTTACAATAAAAAAGAGGATGAAACGTTAAATATTAAGAGAGTTAAACAAGAAAAAGATGAAAAACAAAACCATATTCACCACACTCACATTAATCCTGGCATTTTTACTGTCTTGCCAGGATGATACACTTCTCTACCCTACGGGTGAATACTACAAGGACTTCCTGGGCGTGACCAATTGCTACGGCAACCAGGAAAACGTACACCCCAAAGTACTCTATTTCTCCGATTCGCTCTTCGGCCACACATATTGGATGGCATATACCCCCTACCCTTGCGGTGATCCCAAATACGAAAACCCATGTGTAGCGTTCTCCGAAGATGGCGTTAATTGGCAGAATGCCACCAAGGCTCCTCTTGATGTACCTTCTGACAGGAAACTGAAGTACAACTCAGACACGCACTTGGTATACAATCCCAACGACCAAAAACTTGAGGTCTGGTTCCGTTACGCCGACGAGAAGAATCAGAAGGAAATCATCTACAGAATGTGTTCCACAGATGGAACCAATTGGGCAAAGAAGGAAACGCTCCTTGTCAACGACACTACAGGAAACTGTGCGCTATTCCTTTGTCCCACAATCATCTTCGAGAACGGAGAGTACCACATCTGGGTAGTTAACCTGCGCAAGAAAGCAATGGAATTCTATACCAGTCAGACTGGAGACAACTGGCAGTACAGCCACGACATCACACTCAATTACACGCTCGAAGGAAAAAGATTCTACCCCTGGCACATGGATATCATACACGAGGACGGAAAATATATGATGTGTATGATGGTAAAGAAATATAATTCACAGGATGACTGGTATTTGTTCTACAGCGAATCTGTTGACAACAGAAACTGGTCAGAACCCGTACTCATGCTTTCACCACGTCCTGATTACTGGGACGCCAAACTCTATCGAAGCAGTCTGGTCAAAACAGACGAGGGTTATTCCCTCTATTATTCTGCCCGCGACGAAGGGCACTACGGCATGGGATTGCTCAAGGCGCAGACACCCAATGGCTTTATTTCACTTCGTGATACAACGCAGAATAACGATTTGCAGTGACCGAAATATCATACATGGCAGAACGCTCCTTGCACGCTTGTGATACTCTGCTGTAATACTCGCCATCGGTGGCCAGTTGCTGGATGTGCTGTGCTAATTGACTATCGTCACCAGAGGCGAACAACAATCCGGCCCCCTCTACCACCTGCTTCAACCCAGGAACGTCGGTTGCAACTACGGGCAGTCCGGCCGCCATCAGTTCTACGGCTGTCAGACCGAAACCCTCCCAGTGTGAGGACTGCACACCAATATCTGCCTTGCTTATCAAAACAGGAATGTCTGCACGACGACCGAGGAACGACACCTTGTCCTTCAACCCCAACTCGTCCACCAACTGCTGGCAAAAAGGCATTCTCTCACCATCACCCACAAAACTCAAATGGAACGAGTCATCCAGGTGCGACATCGCCTTGATGACGGTTTCCTGGTCCTTTGCTTCCACAAAGCGCGATACCATAATGATTTGGCAAACGCGCTTATCATCTTGCCTCAGAGACTCATTATCTTGCAGGTTTGTCACCTTGTCGACCTTGTCAAATGCTTCGCTATTGATACCATTTTCAATAACCACAAAACGCTTATCAGTTGACTTTGCCTGCACCCATTGCATCAACGCATCCTGCGTTTGCTGACTGATGGTGATAATCTTCTTATAGCGATGATACATCCATTTTTCCAACGGGCGAAGATACCACTTGCCGCGTCTACGGTTTGATGTACTATGCTCGGTAAACACCAGCGGAACCTTCGTTCCAATGGCAGCCAAAGCGCCAATGTAGAGCTCAGGAAAGAGATGTACGTGTGCCAGGTCGTACTGACGGATAATCTTACGAAGACGACTTATCGACTTAGGACTGCGAAGAGTAGCCTTCTGACAGATGATGCGAATGCCTGCCTCACGAACCTTACGGTAGAAGGCATTGTCCTCCTCCTCAAAAAGCAACAAGTCAACCTCGTGTTCCCGCTTTATCAGTGGCAACAAGTCTGACACCAGTCGCTGAGCGCCACCAATGTCAAGGTCCTTTATGATATAGAGAATCTTCATAAGCAAGTTTTACTAATACAGCATTTACGAATGTCAGCACGTACAATCATCAATCGTCCGCTCAGCGGGCTTGCCCGATGCTTTCGTAGCAAAGCGGAGAAAGAATCATCAATCGTCAATCGTCAATCATCAATCGTCAATCATCAATCATCAATCATCAATCATCAATCATCAACCATCAATCGTCAATCATCAACCATCAATCGTCAATCGTCAATCATCAATCATCAACCATCAATCGTCAATCATCAATCATCAATCATCAATCGTCAATCATCAACCATCAATCATCAACCATCAATCGTCAATCGTCAATCATCAATCATCTCTCCTGATCATACACCTTTTCCAGGTACTTGATGGTATCGGCAATAGAATAACCCGCTTTGGCTATGACAGAGGTTGTATCCTTTCTAACATAACCATCAAGTACCTTTCCTATGGTCGCGGACCACTCTGTTGCACTCTGTTGCAGACTCTGGTACGACACATTTTCAGTGATACAGATATCCTTGCTGATGACGTCAGAGATGACGCACGGCAAACCTGCACATTGCGCTTCCACCAACACGAAAGGCAATCCCTCAAAGGTAGAAGGCATCACAAACAGGTCCATGCCCTGCATCAGTTCATTCACATCGCTACGTTCACCCAGGAACAGTATATCCTCAGCAATACCCAACGAACGCGCCTTGTCCTTTATCTCCTCGTGCATAGGACCATTGCCTACCAACATCAGTTTGGCACCACTATGCCTCAAGCGAAAATCCGCAAAAACATCAAGTATGAACGATTGGTTCTTTTCCACACTGAATCGTCCGACATGTCCCAGTACGGGAGCATCGCCCGCAATGCCTAACGACTGACGTACACGCTGGCGTACCGCCTCATCAAAACGATAGCGGGGCATCTCGACACCATTCTTCAGTACCACCGAGGGTGAGTCGCCAAAGAACCACTTGCCGGCTTCGGTTGAACAGGCAAAATGATGGGTAGTGATGCGTTTCACATAACCACGCTTCAGGCGATGAAGAACACGGTTATGCAATCCGCTTGACGACGAACTGTGTGCGTGTACTGCCAGCACAGGAATGCCATATTTGTGAGCATAATAGATAGGTGCCATACTCGTCAGGCTATTACTGCAAAAGTGTATGGCGTGGTACTCACTGGCATGTGCCTTGAAGAATGCCTTCAGTTCTCTATGCCACGCCAGCATCGACTCCCTTCTACAGGTCACTCGAAACACCCTTCCACCGGCAGCCTCCACCTCACGACTATAGTCTGTCTCCTGCTTGGAGTACAAGAGGAAATCTACAGCAAAGCGACTCTTGTCCACACCTCTGAACACACTCATCATGAAGGCTTCGGTACCAAAACGGTTCAGATATTGAGAGATAAAAAGAATCCTTTTCATACGTTCAAGGGAGGTAATTGTTTCACTACTCTTGCGGGATTGCCCACCGCAACCGAGTTGCTCGGAATGTCCTTCACCACAACACTGCCGGCACCAATCTGCACATTGTCCCCGATGTGCACCGGACCAATGATGACCACGTTGGCACCCAGGTCTACATTGTTGCCTATATAGGGGCGACCTTTAACAGTAGAGCCAATGGTTGAGCATTGCAAGCAACTGCAGTTCTCCCCTATCACCTCGGCATTGAGCACCGTTGCATAGGGATGTGCAAAGGCAAAGTTCTTACCAATCTTTGTTGAATAGGAAATGATAAAGTCCTTCTTTCCAGGACGGTACCACCCGATAAGCAAAGCACAAACCGCACCTATGCGGTAATAGAACCAACTGCGGAAGCACGCCTCATGATGCAACAGGTATATCAGCGCAACAAAGTCGCACATCTTTACGTTGACACGCGCTTTCATGCGAGGCATATCTGTCTTCAGCATAGTGCGGCAACGCTTCACATTGAGAGCGTACAACAGCAAGTGTGGCAGATACAGCCACACAAACAGCAAGGCGCTACACAAGTGTATGAGGTCTCTTAGTTTTCTAGGATTCATGATTTCTAACTTTCTTCTACCTTCATGTCATCAACGGCATCCTTCTTCTGTTGCATGTTCTGCAGGTAATTGGCCGTCAGCACAAAGAGTATGTAGATAATAAACACGTATGCCAAGAACGGGATGACCGTTGCAATAGAGTTTCGAGGGAGCATCATGAAGCGGGTAAACACGGCATATACAAACACCGAACACAGCGGAGAATACTTCGACTTAAACTCAATGCTATGACATAGTAGACCAAAGCCCAAACCAATAAAGGTAAACACCCACATTATTCCACCAGAGAAGAGGTACATGTCGCCCAGGAAGGTCCACCCCAATCCGTTACCAGCGGTGAAGAAATACGAATTGAGCGTGTACGCCAGATAGTTCTGGAACGAAACGTCATACGACTCAAGTGGCACAGAACTGAACAATCCGCAGAAAAACGAAAAACCGGGAATGAACGATTGGAAATAGGCTATGGCAGGGTAACCAGTCACCTCCATCGATTGTGAGAACACAGACAACGAAATGCCTTGGTCATACAGGAAGAGCGACGCCAGTTGCAAGGGCGTCTGGTTAGACACAACATCAATACCGGCATTTCGGATCGAGTTCATCGAGATGGTGTACAACAGCACCAACGCCACCACTGCCGCTGGGATAATCTTCTTCAGACTGACATGGAAATAACTCGTGACAAGCCAGATAGCAAACAGCAGGAAGGCACCGAACATACCACGCTGACCAATAAGGATATTGATAAGTGCAGCAAGGGCAAACACACCCACATAACGCAACTTCTGCCACGTGCTTCCCCATGTCAGGGCAAAAGCAAAGAAGGTGACATAAATCATATCAAAGAAACTCGAACCGGAAGAATACTCCTGGGTCTGTCCCGAATACATGGCCAGATAACCACCGGCAGACGCGGCATTCCGATAAGCCATCAAACTACGCACCAACGTCATGGCCGCCAATGGCCAGAAGGCATATTCTATGAGTTTGACATAGACATTCTGCGCCGGAGCCACCTCCATAGTACGCTCTGCTTTCTCCCTGTCACGCGGATATAGGCAGTATCCCAAGGTACCAGAGTAGATGAAAAGCAGGACATAGTGTATGGTGTCCGACCACAAGTCATGATTCAATGGCGTGGTATCGAAGAAATTACCGGCACGTATATCCACCATAGGATTGAGCAGATAAGCCCAGAACCTGCCACCGATGAAGATGAACACGTAAGCACACCAGAACAAGAAGAAAGGCGACATACGGTTGACTGTCCACACCGCCAACAGGCATGCCAGCATATTGGCACACACAAAGATGCTGCAATGCAACTGATTGTAGATGATATCCTCGCAGAAGAACAAGGAAATCAAAGCACAGAAAAACACGCCGAGGCAACGTGAGATGTCAACAAGAGAATACTTCCACCACATACGCTACCTCCTCTTTACCAGTTTTAACAACATATTCCGTTCCTCCGCATCCAGGAAGAGAAAGAAGAAATGCAGTACCAGTACCACCATAAAGATGACCACAGAAACCACTTTCTGCCAAAAGGTCAACTCTACCACACAAGTTACCACGTAGTAGTAACCCAGCAACATGCCAATCTGAAGCAAGCAAGGCAACATCACACTCTTTATATACCTCCAGATGGGGAAATTCATCTGACGCTTGCTCAACAGCACTATGACAACCATGTCGACCACATCGAACACCAGCAGGCAGATGAAAGCATAACTGCAATGGAAACCCTGCGAAAGCAGTACGTAAGCCACTCCCAGGGGCAACAGATACACGATGCTCTCGGCTATCTGATACCACTTCATCAGGGCATGACTCTTGAACAGCATATCAATGGGCGAATGAAGCGACCTTATCAAAGCGTCAAAAAGAATCAAATCGACGAAAATGATGGTATAAGGTGGATACTCTCCCAACCACAGCGTCAGCACTTCCGAACAGAAGGTAACGAGTAGCAAGGTGAAGAACATCTGCATCTCAAAGAGGAACTTACTCGAACCGAAGATGAGTTGATAGAGCTTGGCGATGTTGCCCGATGCAAAGAACTTGGTGCATTGGGGATAGACCACCAGACTGACATTGTTGACCAACTGGATGGTAACGGCATACACCTGATAGGCAATGCCTCTGGCCGCATTGGCCACCGAACCGGCAAACATGTTGAGCACCATGTTCATGCCATTCTGCGAAACAGCATACGACGAACTACCCAAGAAGTTCCAACCCGAGAACGAAACCATCTTCTTGAACAATTGTGTGTCCCAGATGAACTTGAAGTGACACTCCTTGAAATGCCACTTAGCATAGATGATGTTGAGCGAGCGGATGAACACAGCCTCGCAGAACAGCAACATGGCATAAAAGATGAGTTGGTCAAAGGTGGCAAACTGTATCATATACGCCACACAGAGTTTGAGCGCGGCATCAAGTATGCTGACAAAAGCATAGAATCCCATCTTCTCGTGGGCAACGATGGCTGCCTCATAAGGAATGGAGATGAGTACAACGATGGTGGTCAGTACCGAGAACTGCAGTACCCACAGGCAAGCAGAAATGCGTGAGGCATCCACATTGATGTGGTTGCCGATAAAGTAACTTCCTACCCCCTCAAGGGCCGATACCAACAGCAATGCCAGGCAGAGGTTGACGATAACGCTTACGCAGAACACCTTCTTCTGACTGGCATCATTGCCATTGACCATCTCGTAGTTGAGATAGCGCTGAGATGACGACACGAACATGGAACGTATGGAGTCGAAAGCCGCCACCATACTGCCAACCACGTTATAGGTTCCGTAATCCTCCACCCCAAGAGCCTTCAGCAACACACGGCTCATATATACATTCAGCGCCATGACGAAAATCATGCGAATGTACATCATCACCGAGTTGGTGGCTAAGCGCCTTGAAATCGAAGATTGAGTACCCATCTAACAAAAATTACATGAACTTTCCGAGTCGCTTGAACTGTGACGCCAGAATCTTGATGCTTGTTGCCATAGTTGCCAAAACCAGCATGAAGGCAACGAAAATCATACGCTTGGGACCTGCTGGCTTCACAGGTACAGTAGCACTCTTCAGGGTGGTGAAGGCAGGCGTAGACTCCTGAATCTTTGCCAGTGCAGCCTCACGTCGGGTTACCATGGCCTTGTAGAGTTCGTACTTTTGTTGCATATCATCCTCCATCGTAGCCTGTACAGTGTTCAAACTGGTCAACGTAATCTCACGATGTGAATCGCAGAACTCGCCATAGGCGATACGCGACTTGTCGAAGTTATCGTAAGCCTCATCAGCCAGTTTGCAGTAGTACTCGTAGTCGTCACGCGACTTCTTGGTTCTATACTCCACGATGAAGTTCTGCAGTCGTTCCTTCACGCTGTCAGCCATCAAAGCGCACACCAAGGGGTCTTGCGTCTCAATGCTCAGCGTGATGATGTCAGAGGTCTTGTCGTAATCACACTTGATTGCCTTCATGGCCTTCTCCACAATCTTGTGAGTCTTCTCATTCATCATGAAGGGGTCAATGTCAGCACAACTAGCCGCACGCTGATCGGCTGCCGATGGTGCACCGCGGAAGAGTCCCTTCACCCAGTCAATAGGCTTCATGTAAGGGTTAATCTTCTGGTGTGCAGACAGGAAAGTATAAAAGTCCATCTCTTCGGGGTTGTCCTTCATCCTAACCTTGATGCTGAGAAGGTCTACCATGAAGTCGGTACTTTCAAACAACTCAGGGTAGAGTTGAGGGTAGATAGCATCGGACGAAGCACCGCCACCCATATTGAATCCCATACTGGCTGCCAACGACGAGATTCCACCTGCATCGCTTTCAGATGACTCGGGTGCCAACGACACCTCGCACAAATAGTATCGAGGCTGAGGCATAATCCATGCACAGGCCAATACAAAAGTAATGCCCCACACTATCAAGAACGTCTTCTTCTTGGCATAGAGAGTCTTTATAATCTCCCCTATATCGTATAGTTTTGTTTTTTTCTCTTCCATTTATTTCTTAAATCTAATGACAACGGGCAACCTTTAATCATCAATCGTCAATCATCAATCGTCAATCATCCGCTCAGCGGGCTTGCCCGATGCTTTCGTAGCAAAGCGGAGAAAGAACCTTCAATCCTCAATCGTCAACCATCAATCGTCAACCCATCAATCTTCCTCGGGTTACTTCAACAGCGTTATGATTGCGACTACCACACTGGCCAGTGAAGCACTACCGCTGGCAATAGCCATGATCTCGGAAGGACTAACACCCTTCGTTTCAGGTTTGGTAGGCACAACAATCTCACAGCCCGGTTGTATGGACTTACTTCGATGCTTCTTTATCTTTTCAACTCCGCCATTGGCATATACAGCATATACCGTCTTCTTGCGAGCCTTGTTGCCATAGCCTCCGGCATGATTGATATAGTAAGAGAGTTTCTTACCCTTGACATAGTTCATTGAGATGGGATATGATACCTCACCACTGATCTTAACGGTATTGCTGTACTGAGGAACGGTGATGATATCGCCCTCGCGCAACACGATGTCCTGCAGACTGCCAGGGTTCTTGATGGCTGCATCAAGGTCGAGAGCAACGGGATAAGAGTCATCCACACTCATCTTCATGTTGAGCAAGGTGTCCATCTGCTCAAAGCTGGCAGTTACATCATTCTTCAAACTCTCCTCGTACATCTGAATCTGAGCCTGCTGTAGCGACTTGTCACGCTGAAGCTTCTCGTCCTCGGTCATCCTTCTCACCAGTCGTGCTCCGGGAATGTAAGCCAACTGAGTAAATCCACCGGCGGCCTTGACAAGGTCGCTCAGACGGTAGTCCTTAGAGGTCATGCTATACTGACCTTCAAAGTTCACCTGACCACGAATGGTCACATTCTGCTGAGCCTCGTAGGCAGGACTCTTACGCACATACACCTCATCGTAGGGCATCAGGAAGAAAGTAGTGTCGTTTACCAAACCAAAGGTCTCATCCAGACTGAACGAGAAACTCTCGGCCGACTTCTTCTGCCCGGTCACGGCTTTTGCATCGCGCAAGCGACGGAAAATGTCAACACGCGCCAACGAACCAGCCTCGGTCAGACCACCTGACTGCAAGATAATATCACGAACCGTTGTATTCTCTGCATAGGGATAAACACCGGGATAAACCACCTCTCCCTCGATGGTGACCTTTCGCTCGCCCAGCATCTCGGTCTTGCTGGGAATGAAGATAAGGTCGTTGTTGCGCAAGGGCACGTCAACCACCTTGCCTTCCAAGATGCCTTTCACATCAAGACTCAGCGCCTCCAAGGTCAAGTCATCCTTCTGACGATGCATCACGGCACGCTCACGATAGGCATCCTCGGTCAGTCCGTCGCAAGCCAAAAGCAACTCGCGAACCGTCTGAATCTTTCCACCCAACTGATACATACCGCTATGCTTCACGGCACCACGCACCTCAACCATATTGCTGAAACGGGCACGAACACTGTCCACCTCAACCTCGTCAAGATCCTTAAGATTAAACGATGCCATATCAAACTCCTCAACGGTATAGACACTGTATTCCGCTCCTGCCTTGCGAGTCACACGCACCTTGTCGGTATAAGCATCACCCGTAAAACCACCGCTATACATCATCAACTGCTTCACCGTCTCGGTGCTCTTCATCTCGTACCACATAGGGCGCTTTACCTTACCCAGCACGTTCACGAGGCAGTCATAAGGACCTACCACGATGATATCATTGTCCTGCAACTGCACATCGCCCGACGAGTTACCATTTACGATATAGTCGTACACATCGACGTTGGCAATCTGGCGACCTCTGCGATACACCTTGATGTTACGCAAGGTACCGTTATCGTTGATACCGCCGGCCGCATACAAGGCATTGAAGGCGCTCGACAGACTTGACAGGCTGTATGTTCCAGGCATGTTCACCTCACCGGCCACCTGCACCTGGATGGTACGGATATCGCCAACCGACAGATTGAACTGACAACCGCTGAACGACTGTCCCAGACGGTTCTTCAGCGCGCTCTTTGCCTGAGTGACACTCATGCCACCCAGACGTATCAAACCTACGCCCTCGATGGTGATGTTGCCGTCGGGCGAGATGGTTTCGGTAAATGTCTGCTGGCTGGCGCCCCACACATCGATGACAACCTGGTCGCCAGGTCCCAAGACGTAATTCTTAGGCGTAGCCATGTTGGTGCTGGGCTGGAAGGTCAGGTTCTGCTTGTTGAAGATGTCACGACCAAACACCTTACGGCTATTGTCCTGCTCATTCATCAGCATCATCAGCGAGTCATCGGGCTCCTCGTAGAAGGCACTCTCGTTGATGCCCATAGGTGTGTTCTTCATCACCTCATCAGGGTCAATGGCATTGCCATACTGGTCGTACTGGGTGCGCTTGGTCGACACCTTGGTCTCGCCAATCAGACTGCCACCCGTCTTCTGCGTATCCTTCATCGACTGTGCCTTGCGACGCACACGTTGCAACTGGGTAGTGGTGACACCCTTCTTTATCAGTTCGGTAACAATATTCTGCTGACTGGTTCCTTTTGCATTCTCCTTCTGGATGTACTTGATAATCTGGTCATCCGTCATCGACTGTGCAAAAACACCAATGGCGCCCACCATAATGAGCGCCAAAATAAGCGATATTCTCTTTATCATATTAGAACTTTTTGCCATTAACGATAAGTTTAACAGTAGTGAATACTATCTTGGCATCATACCAGAGCGAACGGCGATGCAGGTAGTCCAGGTCCATCTGCAAACGTATGAGCATCTTCTCCATCGTATCGGTATAACCGTTGTAGATGGTTGCCATCGAAGTGATACCGGGACGTATCTGGTACAGCAACTCGTAGTCCGAATTCTCCTTCATAATCTGGTCAATGAAATATTTTCGTTCAGGACGTGGACCCACAAATGACATATCGCCAACAAACACATTCCACAACTGGGGCAGTTCGTCCAGATGATGCTCGCGCAGAAACTTACCCACAGGAGTCAGGCGGTCATCGCCCACCTTTGCCAACTGGGGCTTATCGTGCTTCTCGCTGTCAACACGCATCGAACGGAACTTCAGTATGTAGAAGGGTTTGCCACCTTTACCGATGCGCTCCTGCTTGAACAGCACGGGACCGTCCTTCTGGGCACGTATCTTAAGGTAAACGTAGAGAAAGACCGGGGAAAGTATCACCAGTCCCAAAAATGACACTAGGATATCGGTTCCGCGCTTCATAGCCCTACCGAAAACGTTCATGCCATCTTTAATATCTGTCTCTTCTGTGCTAACTGCCAAGGTCTGTATCATTAGTTTTTGTGTTAAAAAAGATGGATTCGCCTCATTGCTGTAAAAGGCGGACCCACTTTTATAAACGCAAAAGTTTTTATTTTATTGCAAAGATACACATTTTTTTTCATTTTTCAGTTCATTTTCCGCAAATGTATTTATATAATAGGTAAAATTATGAGCGCACATGCTTTTTTTTCGTCAAAAAGTGGGCATTTTCACATTTTTGCCGTACCTTTGCATCACTTAAACGATGTTCATCAGGGGCTGACATGGATTTGACAGCAGGATGAGACGTTGTGTAAGCACGCAGAGAGTCGGTGATTGCTCTCTATAATCCATAGTTACCAAAGATTTATCTGGCGAAAACAACTACGCTCTCGCTGCCTAATCGAAGTACAGTAGATTACTGGCTTTATCTCGGCACTAGGTGCTGAGACGAGATGTCACTCTGAGGCTCACCGCCCCGAAGCTCTCAGGTTCAGTGGCACAGCAAATCGGGGATAGTCATCAGGACGCCTCTATCTGGTGATGAAGTTTTAGAGGCTAAGGTCGCGATTGGTGGTCCAGGTCTTGTCGCTTCCCTACAACCGAAGGCTGGAATAAGCGTGTAGAAAGCACAGGGTTTCCCTGTTTGGACGAGGGTTCAATCCCCTCCAGCTCCACAAAAAAGAGGTTCACAAGAACCTCTTTTTTTATTGCTTACAAGATTGAACCCTACACCGGGTTATTCGCTAAAGCTCATCAAGCTAAAGCAGTCTACTTTTTACCGACGTAAAAAGTCCCCTCCAGCTCCACTTTCGGAGGATTGAGCCCTCTACCGGGTTATTCGCTAAGGCTCATCAAGCTAAAGCAGTCTACTTTTGACCGGAGTCAAAAGTCCCCTCCAGCTCCACTTTTGAAGACATGAAACACATCAAACTCACACTTGCAGCATTATCAGCCACCGTCATGATGGCTTGCGGAGAAAACAAGAAAGCCGAGAGCCAAGAGCCTACGGCAAAGACTCGACAAACGTAAATGCCAACACACCCGAGGAGAGCGCGAAAGCCGACGCTGAACCTGCGGTGGAGGTACCATTCCAGACGCCCGACCTCACCTTGTTCGAACTGGTGGGCCACGTCAAGACCTGTAAATACGGTTCCGTCACCCTGAAGTTTGACAACGAAGGAAAGCTGACCTCATACGTCATGGGGGGCCTCAACCAGATTAAGCAGATTGAACGTGACAAGGAGAACCGTATCATCCACTTCATATCTGCCGAAGACGAGGAAACAGGCAGCCAGAACGAGGGTTTGGTGGAATGGACAGCCAACGGAAACGTAAAGCAATTCGTGGAGATCAACATAGAAGGCAGCATCGTGTATGAGTACACCTATACCGAGCCTGATGCACAGAACCCCGTAGCTCGTATTGCCATCAGCACCCAGAAGGGCGAAGGCTACAACTGGAGTGGAACCACCACATACACCTACGACAGCTTTGACGAAGTGGGCAACTGGACACAGCGCAAGGGTAAGGCCGACCTCTATTGTGACTATGACGGACACAACGAGGAGAAGGAAACCAACACCACCAAACGTGTCATCACATATTATTAATCTACTGAAGTTTCCCACCTTATGGAAGTTATTAGGAAGTTAATGAAGTTAAAGAAGTTAAAGGACTTTTGACGACGGTCAAAAGTAAAAGTCTTGCTCCCTGAATGCATCTTACAAACGTATCGTCTACTTTTGACCGCCGTAAAAAGTTAACTTCCTAAGCGACGAAGGAGCGATAACTTCCTTTAACTCCTTTTAACTCCCTAAGTTTCAGCCACCCAAAGGGTGGGAAACTTTAGTTAGTCTATAACAACTGTGTTCCCCCGAGGTTCACCCGACCTTCCC